>JAHWKY010000080.1 GCA_019347575.1 Actinomycetota bacterium
TGCTCGACGCCGGCACCCAGGCGGTAGCCGTCGACATTGCTGTCGAACTCGAACTGATCGCCCGTGTCCTGACCCTGGAACGCGCCCTCGATGCTGGTGTTGGTGTAACCAGCCTTGGCATAGACCAGCGTGGTGGGGGCAACCTTCATGCCGATCCGTCCGCCGACGTAAAGGTCGCGGCCGGTCTCGATGCGCGAGGAGAAGGGAGCGTCGATCGACTCGTCGAAGCGGTACTGCCAGATCCCCCGTCCGTAGGCCGCGACGGTCACGAGGTCGCGGTCCTGGGGCGTGACCTCGATCGAGCTGATGGGGACCGCCGGCAGACCGGGCATCGGCACGAACGCGTCCTCGCCAGGCTGGACGCCGTCGGCGTCCGAGATGAACGCGCCCACGTCCGTGCCCACGAGCAGTTGGTCGTCACCCCGGAGGGTCACCCACGTCGCCGTGACGTCCGGCAGGTTCGACGTGATGTCGGTGAAGGTCTCGCCTGCATCGTGGGAGACGAACAGGTGGCCGGTGCCGATGTCGTCGTTGGTGTCGCCGAGCGACCCGGGCGGGGTCCATTCACGGGTGTAGCCGCCGAGCGTGACGTAGACCGTCTTCGCGTCCTCGGGGTCGATCTCGATCGACGTGATGTACCGGTTCGGCAGACCCTCGGCGCGGGCGAAGTGCCAGCCCTGCGAGGTCATCCGGCCGGGGACATCCTCAGCGGCCACGTTCGTGGCGATCCCGTTCTTGAACGGGATGTCGGTGTTGAGGATGTCGCAGGTCCCGCAGAAGCCGACGTACGCGTTGTCCCGCTCGAGGTCCACCGCGCTCATGGAGTTCGCGGGGTCCGTGTCGCTCGCCTCGGCGTCCGGGTCACCGGGGTGGTTCACCGTCCCGAGATCGAACACGTAGCGCCAATCCGACGGCTGCGGCAGCGTGGTCGGGTCGTCGCCGGAGGGCGGGCTCGTGGTCCCGGGACCGAACACGGTCTCGGCGACCTGACGACCAGCCGTCATCAGGTGGGTCGACCTGGACGGGTCCATCACGAACGGGTTCGAGAACTTCGAGGCATCGACGCCCGGTGCCAGACCGGACCAGGTGAGACCGCCGTCGGACGTGACGCGCATGGCCGCGAACGGGGTCTCGCTGTAGGCGATGTCGGAGTTGTCGGGGTCGGTAGCCACGAAGAAGCCGTCTCCACCGAACGTCTCGTACTTGAGGAAGCGCTCACCGTTGAACCGGTCGGAGAAGCGCTCCACCTCGTCCGCGTCCTCGGGGACCGGCTTCGGGTCGGGATCGATCTTGGCGGAGCCGTTGTCCTGGAGGCCGAACCAGACGGTGTTGTCCTTCGAGGTCTGGGCGTGGTACGGCAGCAGCGTGTTGAAGCCGTCGTTGCGGCCAGCCCCCCAGTTCGCGTTATCGAAGGCCTGACCGGCCTCGACGTCCTGCCGGTACACGCCACCGTCGTTCCCGACGATCAGGGACACCCCACCCTCGCCGAACGGGAGGAAGGTCACCGCGTGCTGATCCGGGTGGGTCGTGTAGGTGTTCGGGGTGGTCCGATCGGCGATGCACGGCGCACCGACCGTCAGGAACAGGCAGGTATCACCGCTGAAGTAGCGGCCGATGACCTTCCACTCGGTGTCACCCGCACCCTCCTGGGGGTTGGGAACACCCGCGTCGGCATCCTCGTTCTGCCAGACCTCCTCGAGGCAGAGGATCACCCTGGTCGGGATCCCGCCCAGTTGGCGCGTGGGGTCGGGGTGGATGCACAGGTTGTACCAAGCCTGCACGCCGGGCTGGAAGCCGAAGGCGGTGAGGGCTGGGACGACGATGCGCAGCGACGACCCGCTGTCCGGGTCGGAGGCGAGGTGCTGCCCGTCGACCAACCGGACCCACGACGAGCCGAAGTCGCTCGAGACGTACAGCCCTTCGAGCGCGGTCCCCGGGACGGGAGCGACCTCACCCTCGGGGACGTCGATCGCACCCACGCCGTTGTTCAGCGCGACCGCGTCCTGGACCGCGGCGTACAGGTAGTTGTGGTTCTGCTCCTCACCGATCGTCGGACCCAGCTCGATGCGGCCGATCCGCTCCTTCTCGGTGAAGCCGGCGGCCGTGTCGGCCGGAGGCGGCGTGACGTAGGTGAAGCTGTTACCCCCGTCCGTCGAGCGGTAGATCCCGTTGTTCGGTGCCTGGGTGACGTCGGTGCCCTCCGCGACGTGCTCGCCACCCCGCCATCCGACGGCGGCGACGACCACCGGTTCCTCGCCGTTTACCAGCGCTGAGGCGCCGCCGGGCGCCTGGATCACGACGTCGGTGACGTGGTTCGCGAACGTGCAGTCGGGGCGCGCCATGATGTCGGTCACGCCGTCACAGGGCTGACCGTCGTCGGTCGTGGGGCCGACGGGCAGTGCGACCACACTGAAGTTGGCGCCGCCGTCGGTGGACCGGAACAGCCCGACCGAGGTCCCCACGTAGATCTCGTTGGGACGCAGCGGGTGGGTCTCGGCCGCGAACGCGAGCGCCCCGTCCGGGATGCCGTTCGACCGGTTCCACGTCGCGCCGAGGTCCCGCGTGTAGTAGGCGCCGGTCCCGACGAACGCGTAGCTGCCGAAGGTGTGGTCACCGGTGACGGCCACGATCGTCCCGTCCCCGCCGCCGTGCGGGGTCCAGGCGATCGCGCTGGTGGTGGTGTTGGGCAGGTTCTCGTTGAGCGAGGTCCAGTTGTCTCCGCGGTCGGTGGTCACCCACACACCGCCGGTACCGACGGCCGCGAACAGCCGCCCGGTCCGGTTGTCGTAGGCGAAGTCGTCGACACGCCCCATGTTGTCCGCGAGGCCGAGGTCGCTCACGCCGTACCGGGGGTCGTCGACGATGAGCGGTCCCTTGCCGTACGGGGTCGCGTTCCCCGCCGCGGAGGCTGGTACCGCGAGCGCCTCCATCTCCTGACGCTGCTCGAGGGCGGCGGCGAAGGCGCCCGGCTCCCACTGGCCTGCGGGCGCCATGCGTGGCATCGCTCGGTCCGCGGCACGGAGGGCGAGCTCGCCCAACTCCTCCGGGTGCTTGTCGTTGATGCACAGCCCGCTCGGGCCCAGTTCCTGGCCGGTCTCGGCGTTGTAGGCCTCCAGGTAGGCGTACGCCTTCGCGCGGAGATCCGACGCGGCGTCCTGCTGTGCCAGCCGCATCTGTCGTTCCTGCGCCTGGAACTCCTCGTAGGGCGTGAACCCTCGCGGACACTCCTCGGCGCTGGCGGCCGCCGCCGCTGGCGCTGCTGGTTCGCCCGCGGGCGCGGTCGGCAGCAGCGACGCCACGAACGCCGCGGTGGCAACGAGCGCGAGCGGGACACCGGAACGGGTGAGTACGGATCTCATGGTGACTACCCCTTGCCTGGGGAGCCATCACGAGGCCACCCCGTATCGGTACACGTCACCGGCAACCCCCCGTGCTCTCTGCGGCTGCCGATCTCGGCTGGGCGGGGAACCCTACCCCGTGTACGTAGCTGTCCGCTCGACGTCATCGGATGCGCGCCACCCGTCGGTCGCGACCGCGGGCCACGGTGGTCGCGGCGCCGAACAGCAACGCCGCGGCACCCCACACGATCACCGGCAGGTGCTCCTCCTCCTGGCTGTGCGCCGTCGCGAGCATCAGACGTTCGCGGCGTTGGTTCCTGGCCTGGTTGTGGGCGAGCCGCACCTGGGTCTCGGTGGGACCGCCGTCGACGACGGCACCTCCCGGTGCGAGCCCGGGCGCGACGACGGGAGCCGCGGCAGCGGCACCACCGGTCGCGGCCGCTTGGGCCTGGGCAGCCGCGGGGGCGCCGGCCGCGACCGGGGCGGGCGCAGGCGGTGGCCCGGCCAAGGCCGGGGGTGGAGCAGGAGCGGGGGCCGCCGGGGCCCCCGGCTGGGGTACCTCAGGGGGAGGGGCCTCCTCGTCCGGCTGGGGCCCGCACAGGACGGTGGCGGGTGCCTGGGCGATCTGGGCGCCGTCGAGCGTGCCCGTCAGCGTCACCGGGAGGCTGGTACCGGCCTGGTCCGGGGTGCACGAGAACGCGGCGGTGAACCCGAGCAGGTTGTCGGAGCGGACATCGATCGCCGAGAAGTCTCCCGCGGCCTCCACCGATACCACCGCTCCGCTGTCCGAGGCGGCCGTCACCTGGACGAGCCGGGGCTGCTCCACCGCGAGGATCATCCGCACCAGCGCGTCCTTGAGTTCGACGACCCCGCTGGCACGGCTCATGGGCAGCGAGCACACGAGCGGGTCGCCCTCGTGCAGGTCGACGTTCCCGTCGACGTCGCAGTCGATGCCGCCTCGGGGCGCCGCAGCGCCGGTGGCTCCGCTCCACCGGTCCATCTGGACCCGCAACGGACTCGTACCCCCCGGATGCTGCGTCATGCACAGGTCCGCGGAGATGCCGTCCCGGTTGGGGTCTTCGCGCTGGTCGTAGAGGTACTCGACGCCTATGAGCAGGACTCCGGCGTCACGCAGGCGTTGCATCACAACGGGTTCGGGAGGGGCTTCCGGGTCCTCGTAGTTCGGGGTCGGGTAGCAGTACTCGGTGGTGCCCGGGGGCTCTCCGTACGGCTCGTTGCTCGCGAGGACCGCGATCCTCAGCGACTCCGGTCGCCACGTCGCGCCCATGCCCGCGGGGACGGCGCGACCCCTGCTGGGGTTGGGGATGCCTGAGCCGGTCACCATCTGGTCCAGGGCGGTCAGGTGTGGCTCGTGGCCTCCGAGCTCCTTGATGCTCTCGAGCGAGTGCTGGAAGGCGGTGTCCGGACGGGTGAGCTGCCGGCGGAGCCGGTAGCGGACCCCGCCGGAGTCGAACGCTCCCTGGAACTCCGCGAGGCCGAAGCGGATGTCGAGGTGGGCGCCCACCAGATCGCGGATCAACCCGTCGAGGCCCGTGGCCAGGCCCTGGATCAACGGTCCCATCGTGTCCGACGTGTCGAGGAGGAAGAACACGTCCACAGGGATCGGCTGCGCGGGCAGGTCGAGCTCGTAATCGACGGTGACCGTCTCGCCGGGATCCACCGGGACCCGCGCCCCGAACGGCGTGAGGCTCGCCGGCTCGGCTTCGGGCGGAGGTGGGATCTCGAGCGGCGGCAGCTCCGGTTCCGGCGGCGGTGGGGGCTCCGTCGGGTGGTAGACGAGCACCGCGCCGGTCCCGAGCATCGCGTAGGCCTCGACCTGCGGGTGGACGATGCCCTGCACGTCCCGGGCTGGCCCGTAGGACGCCACGAGCTCCTCGTCGACGCGGACGAACGCGTCGCCTTCCAGGGCGTACACCCCGTCCGGCCCGGCGGCGACGGTCTGGCTCGCGACCTGGGCGTGGTCCACCGAGTCGATGCGCGCCCCTGCGAGCCCCATCGCGCCGCCGACCGGCGACAAGCCCTGGAGGGAGCCGACCGCCGCATGGCTCACCGGTGCCGGGACCGACCGCTGGGAGCTGGCGAGGACGAGCGCGCGCGAGCCGCCCCCCTCGAGGGCGACGTCCAGCCCGACGCGGAACCCGTCGGTGCCGTCCTCGACCCGGGTCCACGACGTTCCCGCGTCTGCGGACACGGCGAGTCCACCGTTGTCGATCCACACGCGGCCGGGGTCGACCGGGTCCACCGCGAGCTGTTCGATCCCCTGCGCGGGTTCGGGATCCGTCGTGTCGCCGGGGACGGACCGTGGCTCCCACCCGCTGCGCCCCCCGCTGCCGGTGGCGTACAGGACGCCTGGCGCCCCGTCGGACACCGACAGGGCGAGGTAGGCGATCTCGTGGTTCGTGCGGGAGAACTCGAGCATGCAGCCCGACACCTGCCCGCAGTACCCGCTCGAGCCGTCGCCGGCGTCGCGGGCCATCAGCACGCGCGCGCGGGCCAGCGAGTAGGCGACCTCGAGTGCCAGCGTCGAGCCGTCCGCGGGGTCGTAGGTGACGAACAGCTTGTCGCCGTTGATCTCGCGCAGCGGATTGCAGCGCGGGGGCATCTGGTCCTCGGAGGGCATGACGAGCACGGCGTACTCCGCACCCCGGTTGGCCAGCGAGCGCTCCAGGTAGTCCAGCGCCCTGGGGCGCGTCAGGTTGCGCACGTCCTTGGCCTCGAACACGATGCGTCCCCGCGCCGGGCCGGAGCACGCGTCCACCGACACCAGCACGTCGCCCTTCTTGCCG
>JAHWKY010000081.1 GCA_019347575.1 Actinomycetota bacterium
GTGATCGGGATGCGGCGCGTGCGCGCGGCGACGGCGGCGGCCAGCGTGATCGGCGACGGCAGGTACCCGTCGTCCACCCCGTGGTGCTCGGACAGCACGACCGCATCGAGCCCGTGCTCGTCGGCGTACCCCGCCTGCTCGAGGGCGACCCGGTACAGCTCGTCCATCGGGGTCTCCGCGAACGACGGACGCCGCAGGTCGTAGCGGACGACGAAGACGGCCATGGCTGGCGATCCGTATCTGACGGGGCGTCAGACAACCTAGTACCCTGCGGCCACATGCGAGGGATCCTGGAAGCGGCCGGCTACGTCCCGCACCACCGCCTGCGTCGGGAGGCGGTCGCGGAGGCGCTCGGCACGCGCGCCCCGTCCGGTACCCGGGCGGTCGCCTCGTACGACGAGGACACGACGACCCTGGGGGTCGAGGCCGCCCGGCTGGTACGCCGCGGGGCTGCGGACGTCACGCCCGCCGCGTTGTGGTTCTCGACCGCCGACCCCGTCTACCTCGACAAGACCAACGCCGCGGCGATCCACGCGGCGCTGCGGCTCCCCGACACGACCGTCGCCGCCGACCTCGGCGGGACGCCCCGGTCCGGCGTCGCCGCCCTGCTCGCCGCGCTCTCGTCGGACGGTCCCGCCCTGGTGGTGACCGCCGACGTCCGTACCGGCCTGCCGGGCAGCGAGGACGAGGTCGACGGCGGCGACGCCGGTGCCGCCATGCTCGTCGGCAGCGACGCGCACGGACCCCTGCTGGCCGAGCTGGTCGCCACCGGATCGGCCACCGAGGAGTTCGTCGACCGCTGGCGCGTGCCCGGCGAACCGCGCTCCCGCCGGTGGGAGGACCGCTTCGTCGCGTCCCGCTACCCGCCGTTGGCCGAGCGGGCCATCAAGCGCGCCTGCGAGCAGGGCGGGATCGACTCCGCGGACCTCGACCACGTCATCGTCATCGGGCTCCACCGCCGTTCGGTCCGGGCGGTCCGGGGTGCGACCGGGTTCGCCGCCGGGGGGCTGGTCGACGACCTGACCGCGGTCATCGGCAACGCGGGGACCGCCCACCCGGGCCTGCTGCTCGCCGACGTCCTGGAACGCGCACGGCCCGATCAACTCGTCGCCCTCGTGTCCCTCGCCGACGGCGCCGACACCATCATCCTGCGCACGACCGCGGCCGTGACGGAGCACGACCCGACCCGGACCGTCGCGTCGCAGATCCAGGCCGGGGACGACCGCCTCTCGTACGCCGACTTCCTGACCTGGCGCGGCATGCTCGACCGGGAGCCCGCCCGCCGCCCCGATCCCGCCCGCGTGTCCGCCCCGGCCGCAGCCCGCCGGGCTGACTGGAAGCTCGGGTTCGTCGGGTCACGAGACCCCGAGACGGGCGCCCTGCACCTCCCGCCCGCGACCGTGCCCTACCAGGGCGGCGAGCTGCGCGGCGGTCAGGACCCGCCGGAGACGATGCCGGCCCCCATGGCCGACGTGCCGGCCACGGTCCGGACGTTCACCGCGGACCGCGTCGCACGCTCGCCCGCGCCCCCGACCGTCTTCGCGGTGCTCGACTTCGACGGCGGTGGCCGCTACCCGTGCGAGCTGACCGACGTCCGCGCCGGCGAGGTCGCGGTCGGCGACCGGGTGGAGATGACGTTCCGTCTGGTGCATGTCGCCGACGGGCTGCGCAACTACTTCTGGAAGGCTCGCCCCCTGCCGAGCGGCTCCGCGACGTAGACGACAGGAACGAGCATGGCATCACACGGGATCCGTGACCGCGTGGCGATCGTCGCCATGGGCTGCACCCCTTTCGGCGAGCACTGGGACCGCTCCGCCGACGACCTCCAGATCGAGGCGGTGCAGCACGCGCTCGACGGCGCCGGCATCGGGACACACGACGTGGACGCGTTCTGGCTCGGCACCGCGCAGTCGGGCCAGAGCGGGATCACCCTGGCGGCGCCCCTCAACCTCCGGGGCAAGCCGGTCACCCGGGTCGAGAACTACTGCGCGAGCGGCTCCGAGGCGCTGCGCCAGGCCGCGTACGCCATCGCGGCCGGCGCCTACGACGTGGCGATGGCCGTGGGCGTCGAGAAGGTGAAGGACTCCGGCTACCAGGGTCTGAACGCCTTCCCGATCCCCAACGACGGCACTGACCGGTCGTTGACGGCCGCGGCCATGTTCGGCCTCGTCGTCCCGGCGTACGCCGAGCGGTACGGGGTCGACACGGACACGATGCGCGACGTCCTGGCCCGCATCGCCGTGAAGAACCACGCCAACGGCGCCAGGCACCCGCTGGCGCAGTTCCGGCGCGAGGTCGACGCCGACACCGTGTGCGAGGCACCGCTGGTCGCCGGGTCGCTGGGTGTCTACGACTGCGCTGGGGTCGCCGACGGCGCCGCCGCCGCGATCGTCGTCCGCGCCGAGGACGCGCACCGCTACACCGACCACCCCGTGTTCATCAAGGCGCTGTCGTTCGTCGCCGGCGCCGGCACCGGCCTGGTCGATCCCGAGTACGACTTCACCCACTTCCCCGAGGTCGAGGCGGCGGCCCGCGACGCGTACGCGCAAGCCACCGTCGACGACCCGCGGTCCGCGTTCGCGATGGCCGAGGTGCACGACTGCTTCACCCCCACCGAGCTCGTCGTGATGGAGGACCTGGGCTTCTCCGAGCGCGGCACCGCGTGGAAGGACGTCCTGGCCGGCCGCTTCGAGCTGGAAGGCGACCTGCCCGTCAACACCGACGGCGGCCTGAAGGCGTTCGGCCACCCGGTGGGCGCCAGCGGCCTGCGCATGCACCGCGAGTGCTTCCTCCAGCTCCGCGGAGAGGCCGGCGAGCGGCAGGTCGACGTCAGCCGGGGGCTGGCGCTCGTGCAGAACCTCGGTGGGTATCCCGGCGAGATGGTGTGCTTCGCGTCGGTGCTGGGCACGGAGCCCGACGCGTAGCCCCGGGGGGTTGCGCCAGGCTCAGGCGCGCATCCCGTCCAGCACGAGCCCAGGCAGCTGGCTCCAGTCCTGCTCCGCCTCCAGCGCGATCAGGCGACGGGCGATCGATGGCATCGTCTGGTGGTCGTACGACATCGGCGGCTTGGAACCGAGCTTCCACGGGGCGCGGATCACCGACTTCTGCGGGTCCTCGAGCATGAACGTGTTGTGGACCAGGCCCCGACCCGACTGGATGTCGGTGTCCGGGTGACCCGGGAACGCGCCCCAGGTGGTGGTGCCGAGCCCGTACGAGACGGCCGCCCACGCATTGACGGCGATCGACCCGTAGCGGAGGCCGGCGACGGCGCGGTCGACGGCGGCGTCCACCTCGGGGCGGCGCAGCGACCTGGGGTGGGCCATCACCGACGCGACGAGCGTGCCCCACAGGGTCTCGTTGCACCAGGCAACGGCCCGGTCGAGCCAGGCCGGGACGTCGGTCGGGGCGTCGATCGCCACCTCACCGAAGATCCCGTTGAAGGCCTCGACGGTGAACATGATGTCGCCGCTGACGGCCGGGTCGAGGTCCGGGATGAAGGTCCAGGGCACCTCGCCCGGGGCGTCCGACCCGTAGGTCTCGGCCTCCGGGTGCGCGCTCACGAACAGCTCCCAGCGGTCTCGCGCCCCGGGGTAGTACGCGTGGCGCTGCGGGGCCTCGCGCAGACACGCCCGGATCGCGTCGAGGAGCTCGCCGCGCTGCTTCCACCGGGGGTGGGTGACGATCATGCGCCCCGCCCCGCAGTTGAACCCGGCGTTGTTCGTCATCATCGAGGTGAGGTACTTGGCCTGGTACTCGATGTCGCTCGACGACCAGACCCCGGGCACGACGATGATCGGCGTGATGTTGCCGAGCTCGCTCGAGACCGGCTTCTTCAGGAGCCGTTCCCCGGCCTCGATCCGGGCCCGTCCGTCCTCGCCCGTGCCGAAGACGACGGCGTCGTGGGTCTTGTCCGAGGCGGTCATGTGCACGCTGTCGACATCCGGGTGGTGGCTGAGGTGCTTGCCGGACTCCACGCCCCCGTAGACGATCCGCAGGACGCCCTCGCGGATCAGCGGCACCAGCGCGCGCTCGAGGATCGGACCCATGTGCGCGTTGACCGGGTTCATCTTGAGGACGCACACCTGCCCCTCGTTGAACAGCTTCGTGAGGCAGTCGCTCGGGCCGATCGACGGGATGTTGCCGGCGCCGAGCACGAAGCAGACGCCCGGCTCGCCGCCCTCCGTGTACAGGCGCCCCGCGCGCACCGTCTCGGGGGTGACGTGCGGTTGCATCCAGACCCAGGCACGGTGGCCCGGCGTGAGCGCCCGGTCGAGGACCCCGGCGGGGAACACGGGGACGACCACCTGACCGTCGGCACGCGTGGTCGGCGCCGCGGGCAGTCGCACCTCCCCGTGCGCGTCGAGGTCCTCGAGGGTCTCCTCGAGCTTGCGCAGGTGACGGACCAGCATCAGCGGGCCGGTCGCCAGGTCCTCACCGACGTCGGCACTCCCCGGCTCGAACCCCTTCGGCGGGCCGGCGGCCGCCGCCCAGTCCTCGACGGTGGCGGCGGTGTCCCGCCAGGTCTGCTGCAGCAGCGTGATCTTGTCGCGGATCGTCATCTGGAGCCACGCCGATGACCTGGCGGCCACGTCGGCGACCGCCCGGTCGAGCTCGGCGACGTCCATGTCGGGGACCGGACTCGCGGCCTCGGGGATCTCCACGGCGCCGACGGTCGGGACGGTGGTCTCGGCCACGTGCAGCTCCTTCGGACCCGGCGTCGGCACGTGCTCGCTCGTCGCCATAATCTGACGGACCGTCAGATTAGTCGCACGTCCGCCCGGAGGCCACCGTGTCCGAGGACCCACCCACCGTGCCCACTCCCCCGCCCCCCCTCGCGGGGCTGCGGGTGGTGGAGGTGTCGATGCTCGGACCGGCAGCCGTCACGACGCACCTCGCGGATCTCGGCGCGGACGTCATCAAGGTGGAGCCGCCCCGGGGGGACTACGTCCGCCGGATGACGTGGCCGATCGTCGAGGGCACCTCGCTGATGCACCTGCACATCAACCGCGGGAAGCGCAGCGTCACGCTGGACCTGAAGACCGACGGAGGGCGCAGCGCGTTCGCCGACCTGGCCGCCACGGCCGACGTCGTCGTGGAGGCGATGCGCCCCGGGGCGCTGGCCCGCCTGGGCCTGGGCTACGAGACGCTCGCCGACACGAACCCGGCCCTGGTGTTCTGCACCGTGTCGGGGTACGGCGCGACCGGCCCGTACCGCGACATGCCGAGCCACGGGATCGCCTACGACGCCTGGGCGGGCATCATCAACCCGGAGGTCGACGAGGACGGGTTCACGCGGATCCCCGAGCACGTGTCGATCGGCATCAACGCCGCGCCGATGGTCGGGGCGTTGGCGATCCTCGCGGCGGTGATCCGGGCGCGCGAGACGGGCGTCGGAGCTCTGCTCGACGTCGCGCAGTCGGACGCCGCCGCGTTCTTCGACTGGTACAGGTCCGAGACGTACCTCGCCTACGAACGGCCCGAGGACGAGGTCCCGCAGCTGACGATTGCGCCTTGGCTCCAGCCATGGGTCGCCGACCTCATCCGCTGGCGTGAAGGCGACCCGGCCATGTTCTCGTAGCTGCGCGGACGGCCCAGAGCCGACAGCCAGAACCGTGGTTGTGGTCGGGTGAACCAAGTGCTTCGAGCAGCGCAAAACGCGCAGCCTCCCCCAGGCTCGGCGGCGTCGGACGAACGGCAATAACATCCGGTGGGTCATCGACACGGAGACGAGGTGCCGGGAGTCTGTCCGTCGTGTGGGTCGCCTCTCTCGGATCATGACCGAAACGTGCGTTTCGGGTTGCCGGATCCAGCCTTGGAGGTCGCCGAGGAGGATCGCCCGGAGAGGTTCTGGGGCAACGACGTTCTCATGGCCGTGAAGGATCTCGGCTCGTTCGTTCGAGCCCTTCTACCGGTACATCTTGACGACGGGACCTCGCTCACGTTTGGGCTCTGGCTCGGCGTTCACCCTGACGACTTGCACCATCTCTGGCGGGTCTGGTGGGAGCCGGAGTATGCCGATGTCTCCTTCACTGGCTACATCGCCAACGACCTC
>JAHWKY010000082.1 GCA_019347575.1 Actinomycetota bacterium
ACACGATCCGGTGAGGGATGCATGGCCGGTTGGGCTCGTACGTCGCGGTCCCTGGTGGGTCGGTTCGCATTGGCCGCCGCGGTCGTGTTCGTCGCCGTCGGGATCGCGACGCACGTCCTGCTCGGGCGGATCGTCACCCAGCAGTACCGCGACTTCGCAGACTTCCACGCCGAGTTCGTCGTGGGGACCGTCATCGAGGACCACCTGCGTGTGGAGGACGTGCAGGAGCCGGTACGTGGCGAGCGGTACGACGAGTTGGCGGACCTGGCCCACGAGTTCGTCCTCCTCGAGGACGTCTTCCGCGTCAAGATCTGGCGTCCGGACGGGACGATCGTCTTCTCCGACGAGCCGCGTCTGGTCGGCGAACGCTTCGAGGGGGAACGGTTCGAGATCCGCAAGGTGATCGCCGACGGGCGTCACAGCGAGGTGACCGACCTGACAGGAGACGAGCACACCTACGAGCACGATCTGGTCGATCGCGCCGTGCAGACCTACGTCCCTATCGAGGTGGGTGGGTTCCCGGCCGTCGCAGAGATCTACCAGGACTTCGCACCCACCGCCGCCGCGACCGCGGACTTCACGCACGTGCTCGACGGGGTGCTCGCGATCGGTCTGATCGTGTTGTACGTGCTGCTCCTGCCGGTGGCCCGGCGGGCAGGACGCAAGCTAGGCGACCAGGCCGACGAGCTGGCGTCGCAACGCGACGAGCTGGAACGGCTCCTGTCGCAGGAGAAAGAGACCGTGCAGCGGCTCGAGGAGCTGGGGGACATGAAGGACACGTTCCTGACCGCGGTCTCCCATGAGCTGCGAACGCCACTGACTGTGCTCAAGGCCGGGGCGCAGACGCTGGACCGGCGCCGCGACGATCTCGACCCGGCGATGCGTACGCAACTGGTCGAACGGATCGCGGAGAACGCCCAACGGCTGGACGAGCTGCTGTCGAGCCTGCTCGATCTCGACCGGCTGACCCGCGGGGTCGTCGAACCGGACCGACGGCCCACCAACCTGCGGGCGCTGGTGCACCGGGTCCTGGAGGAGGTGTCACCCCGCCGCCCCGTCGTCGCCGAGGTCCCCGACGTCGAGGTCCGGGTGGATCCCGCACAGGTCGAACGGATAGTCGAGAACCTCGTCGTCAACGCCATGCGGCACACCCCGCCCGGCGGTGCTGTCGAGGTCCACGCCGACGTGCACGACGACCACGTCCTGCTGCGCGTCGACGACGAGGGCCCGGGCGTCCCCGACGACATCAAGCGTTCGATCTTCGACCCGTTCCGCCAGGGTCCGTCCCTGCACCCCGAGTCCCCCGGGACCGGCGTCGGTCTGTCGCTCGTCGAGCGGTTCGCCCAGCTGCACGGTGGTCACGCCTGGGTCCAGGACCGTCCAGGAGGCGGAGCCTCCTTCCAGGTCCGGCTGCCCTACGCCCCGCTGCGGGGAGCGGCGCCGGTCGCGGAGCCGGTCGCACACCTCTGACCGTCCCGCTCTGAGCGCCCGTGGGTCATCCCTCGTCGAGTCCGGGCGCGAGCGGCAGGTCGATCTCGGTGCCGGTCAGGTGGTTGAAGTAGTTGGTCACGATCGCCCGGATCGTGTCCGCGAACGCCTCGAGGATCTCCACGTCCGACCAGCCCGCATCGATCGCGGTCTGCCAGGTGCCGTCTTCGACGTAACCGGTGTTCCCGGCGACCTCCCGCGCGACCGCCAGCAACGCCGACAGCTTCTCGTCGAACTCGCGCTCGCGGCCCTCGCGGATCGCGACCGTCTGGTCCTCGTCGAACCCCGCCTTCTTGCAGCCCACCGTGTACGCCGACTGGCAGTACCCGCAACCGTTCACCGCGGAGACCGCGAGGTGGATCGCCTTGCGTGTGGCCAGATCCAGCGAGGTCTTCTCGCTGATCGCCTTCTCAGCGGACACGTACAGGTCGATCACCGCCGGGGCGTGCGCCATCTCGCCGTGGATGTTCAGGACCTTGCCATGTTTCGCCTTCAGACCCTTGAGCAGGTCCCGGCTCCCGTCAGGTGCGTCATCGACGGTATGGACGGGTACGCGTGGCATCGTCGTTCCTTCGTCCGGGGCGTCGTCTCGCCGAAGCCAACACGAAGCCATCGCTCTGACTTCCTTCCGTCCCTGGACGGACGTCCGGAAACCCGCCAGCCACAGGGCACACGGTGGAGGGCCCGGTCTGAGGAATGTCTGTCCGTGTGCACCGGTTCCCGGACCGGGACCCGCCGATCGAGGAGAACGGATGTCCGACCGTCCGATCGCCGACCACGCGCTATTGAGCGACTGCCAGTCGGCGGCACTGGTCGACCGGGACGGGTCGGTGGAGTGGCTGTGCTTCCCCCGGTTCGACAGCCCGTCGGTGTTCGCGCGGCTTCTGGACGACGGCGACGGCGGGCACTTCTCGGTGCGCCCGACCGGCGATGCCGAGGTGACCCGCCGGTACATCGACGGGTCGCTGGTGCTGGTGACGACGTTCGAGACCTCGGACGGCGTCGTCGAACTGACGGATGCGTTGGCGATGGCCGAGAGTGTCCGTGGCCACGACCTCGGAGACGGGTCGCCGCACGTGCTGTTGCGGCGGGCTGTCTGCACCGAAGGTCAGGTCGACCTGGCGGTGTCGTTCGCACCCCGGTACGAGTACGGGCTGACGACCCCGCTGGTGCGTGAGGTCGACGGCGGCGTGATCGCCCGAGGAGGGCCGGTGGCGCTGCGGCTGTCGACCGACGTGCCCCTGGTCGTCGAGGGTCCGGTGGTCCACGCAACGGTGAGTCTGTCGGCAGGCGAGAGTGTGTCGTTCGCGGTGTCGTACGGCTCAAGCTGGCAACCGTCTTCGGAGCCTTGGAGCCCGGAGCAGGTCGCCGACCGGCTGGACGACACGGTCGCGGCGTGGCGGTCCTGGAAGGAGCAGCATCAGCGCTACGAGGGCCCGTACGCCGATCTGGTGGACCACTCGGGCCGGGTGCTGCAGGGTCTGACGTTCCAGCCGACCGGTGCGATCGTCGCGGCCGCCACGACCTCGCTGCCGGAGGTCGTGGGGGGTGAGCGCAACTGGGACTACCGCTACGCCTGGGTGCGCGACGCCAGCTTCACGCTGGATGCGTTGTGGGTTGCGGCTTGCCCGGATGAGTCGCGAGCGTTCCTGGACTACCTGACGACCGCCGCCAGCTCGGTGTACCGCCGCCGTGAGCTGCAGATCATGTTCGGGGTGGGCGGGGAGCGTGACCTGTCGGAGCGTGAGCTGAACCACCTGTCCGGGTGGCGGGACAGCCGCCCGGTGCGGGTCGGCAACGGCGCCTGGCAGCAGGAGCAGTTGGACGTGTACGGCGAGTTGCTCGCCGCGGTCCATCGGTTGCGGGACCAGTTGAGCGACCTGGACGACCAGGAGCAACGCTTCCTCGTGACGCTGGCCGATACGGCTGCCGAGGTGTGGACCGAGACCGACCACGGCATCTGGGAGATCCGCGGCGAGCCCCACCACTACCTGTACTCGAAGCTGATGTGCTGGGTGGCACTGGATCGTGCGATCGACCTCGCTGGCGCTCTCGACGCTTCCGACAGGATCGAGGCGTGGAAGCGGACCCGCGACGAGGTCCGCCAGGCCATCCTCGACCGCGGATGGAGCGATGAGGCCGGTGCGTTCACGCAGGCCTTCGGGACGACCGATCTGGACGCGTCCAACCTCGTGATCTCGATCGTCGGGTTCCTGCCGGCCGACGACGAGCGGGTGCTGGCCACGATCGACGCGACCGCCGAGCGGCTGACGGACGAGCACGGGCTGGTCTACCGCTACCGGGCCCACGACGGTCTCGCCGGAGAGGAAGGCAGCTTCCTGCTGTGCACCTTCTGGCTCGCAGAGGCGTACGCCCGCTCCGGGCAGACCGAGCGAGCCCGGGAGGTCTTCGAGCGGGCGGTCGGGTTCGTCAACGACGTGGGCCTGCTGTCGGAAGAGGTCGCCCCGGAGAGCGGTGAGCTGATCGGCAACTTCCCGCAGGCCTTCAGCCACATCGGCTTGATCAACGCGGCCTGGGCGATCGCGCAGGCGCAACAGGGCACCGCCGCGGGCGACGACCGGCCGGGGGACTAGACATGCAGACGCGACAGCGCCAGGCCAGCGAGGGACGTCCGCGGGACGATGAGAACCGCCTGCGCCTGCCCGCGACGCGGATCGGCCTCGCCTCTGGGCTGGTCGCGATCCTGTGCTGCGTCGGTCCGGCTGCTCTCGCCCTTGTGGGGCTGATCGGTGGAGCGACCGCCTACACCCTGGCGACCGACCTGTACACCGAATGGGGCTGGTGGTTCCGCGCCGCCGGGTTGCTCGTCGCGGCAGGGTTGGTCTGGATCGCGTTACGCCGGCGGGACGCGTGTCACGTGGACGGTGTCCGACGGTCGGGGCGCAGCCTGATGGTCATCCTCGTGGTGGCGGGCGTGACCTACGGTGCGATGTACGCCCTGACGACCTGGCTCGGGACGTTCGTATGACCGACGGTCGTTACGACCTGGCGGTCATCGGGGCTGGGACAGCTGGACTGATCGATGCCCAGGTGGCCGCCGTCGCGGGCGCGAAGGTCGCACTGATCGAGCGGGATCGAACCGGCGGCGACTGCCTGTGGACCGGATGTGTGCCGAGCAAGGCGTTGCTCGCGGCGGCCTCGACCGCCACACGATCCGTCACGCCGACCGTGTGGGGATCCGACCGTCGGAGCTGGAGATCGACCGGGCCCAGGGCGCCGCCCACGTGCGTCGCGCCCAGGCCGACATCGCGCCGCAGGACTCGCCCGAACGTCTCCGGGGCATGGGGATCGACGTCCTCGACGGGCACGCGAGCTTCACCGGCAGCGACCGCCTCGACATCGACGGCAGATCGATCGGCTTCCGGGCGGCCGTGGTCGCCACCGGTTCCACGCCCGTGGTCCCCGACGCGCTCGCGGACGCCGAGCCCCTCACGACGGACACGGTGTGGGACGAGCTGGAGGACCTGCCTGGCCGGTTGACCGTCGTCGGGGGTGGTGCAACGGGGTGTGAGCTGAGCCAGGCGTTCGCCCGGTTGGGCCACGACGTGATCTTGATCGAGGCGGCCGAGCGGCTCCTCCGGGAGTTCGATGCGGACGTGGGGGCTGCCGTGGCTCGACAGCTGTCGGCGGACGGGGTTGAGGTCCTGCGTGGCACCTCGGTCACGGGCGCGTCGCCGTCGGCGGGAGGGACGCGGTTGAAGATCGGATCGGATCGTGACGCGCTGGCGGTCGACCGCGTGATCGTCGCCGTCGGACGCCACCCGGTGACCGACGGGTTGGAGCTGCCGGCGGCCGGCGTGCAGACGGACACGGACGGCGTGGTGATCGTCGACGACACGCTGCGCACGACCACGCCGAACATCTTCGCTGCCGGGGACGTCGTGGGCGGACCCAACCTCACCCACCTAGCCGCGCACCACGGTGCGACGGCGGCCGCCAACGGGCTGTTCCTGCTGCGCAGGACCGTGCAACGTCGCGCGGTCCCGACCGTCGTGTACACCGACCCCGAGATCGCGCACGTCGGCGTGACCGCCGAGCGTGCACGCCGCCGCCTGCCGGACGCCGCCGACGTCATCGACCTCAGGTTCGACGAGATCGACCGTGCGATCACCGACGGGCGGACCGACGGGTGGGTCCGGCTGATCGCCGCACGCGGCCGGCTGGTGGGCGCGACGATCGTCGCGCCGCACGCCGGGGAGTCGATCGCCGCGCTGGCCGACGTGGTACGCCGCCGTGGCAGCATCGGCGACGTCGCGGCCACGATGCACCCGTACCCGACCTACAGCATCGCGGCGTACCAGGCAGCGGCACGCCACCGTTTGGCCGGCCTCGCCCACGATCGGGTGCGGACCGTGACCGGGCTGGCCCTCGACGTGCTGCGGACGGGGGCGGACCTCCGCCGCGGCTTCACGCTGCTCACGCGTCGTCTCCGCTGAGGAACGCCCGGAACGAGTACCAGAAGGGCAGGGCGACGAGCAGGGTGCCTCCCAGCAGGTTGCCGATGCC
>JAHWKY010000083.1 GCA_019347575.1 Actinomycetota bacterium
GACGCCGGCCAGCACCTGCTGGTCCAGCAGGGCCCGGGCGATCGGCACCGTGCGCCGTTGGAGCGCCTCCCACGCGCGTTGCGGATCGGCGTCGTCGCGCAGGACGTCCGGGCCGAGCCGGTCGACGATCGCGTTGCGCTCCGCGGGCCCGATGACCTCGCAGACGTTCGGCCCGGTGAGGTCGACCGCGTGCCCGTTGCCGACGATCCGCATCCGCACGGTGTCCCGGGGCGGCGGTGGGGGTGTGCGGTGGTGTGGCATCTTGCCGAACAGCCCCAGGTGCACGTGCACGATGCGCGCGCCGTCGTACCGGTGGAACAGGTGCTTGCCCCAGGCCTCCGCGGTCTCGAACACCAGGCCGTCGACGAGCGCGGCCCCGTCGGCGAACCGCTGCTGGGGTGAGCTGACGGCCACCTCGTGGCCGCCGAACCAGCGACGGTGGTCCCGCGCGAGGCGGTGGATCGTGTGACCTTCGGGCATGTCTCGGTCGGGATCTCCATCGTGCGCCCAGCGCATAGCCTGGGGCGCGAACGCGCGCAACCTGGCTGTTCGACCGTACGGCATGGTTACCTGACTGGTTCGTCCGTCTGGGAGGTCGGTCGCGGCTCCGATGCTGCGTAGAGGAGGGGGCGACATGGGGTGGCGCAAGGACCGACATCCGCACATGGATGCCTTGGAGGCTGTCCAGTTGTTCGAAGGGGTGGACGAGAAGCATCTCCGTGCCGTGGCCGAACGCGCCCAGTCGCTCTCCGTACGCGAGGGCGAACTGTTGATGCTGGAACGCTTCCACGGGGAACAGTTCCTGATCATCCTCGAGGGCTCCGCCTCGGTACGTCACGGATCGCAGGAGATCGCCACGGTGGGACCTGGCGACTTCCTAGGCGAGATCGGCCTGCTGCAGCACGAGGACCGAACGGCGACGGTCGTCGCACGATCCCGCATGAAGCTGCTGGCGATCGACGAAGAGGATTTCCAGAAGTTCCTGCGCGACATCCCCGAGGTCGCGCAACGGGTTCGGCGGGAGGCCGCCCTGCGGCTGGCCGCCAACGAGAGCGAGAGTGATTGAGGACGGGCCGTGCCCGACGCGAGCGGCCAGCGGGAGATCCGGGCGGGGGATGGAACAGGATGACCGAGACGACGACGGTCACGGTGTTGTTCTGCGACCTCGTCGGATCCACCCGCATCATCTCGGAGGTCGGTGACGACGCGGCCGACAGCCTGCGGCATCGGATGTTCGAGGCGCTGCGCGCGGTGGTCGTCGCCAGACGGGGTAGCGAGGTCAAGACGCTCGGTGATGGGATGATGGTCGCCTTCCCGAGCGCGACGGACGCGGTGTCCTGCGCGGTCGGGATGCAACGAGCAGCGGACCGCCTCGACCGTGACACCCCCGATGTCGAGGTCAGACTCCGGGTCGGGTTGAGCGCAGGGGAGGCCCGGTTCGAGGGTGACGACTGGTTCGGGACACCCGTCGTCGAAGCGGCCCGCCTGTGCGACGCTGCAGCTCCAGGCCAGGTACTCACGGCGGACATCATCCGGATGCTCGTCGGCACTCGCGGGGGTCACGAGTTCCACCCCGTCGGGCAACTCGATCTCAAGGGCCTGCCTGCCCCTGTCGGTGCGAGCGAGGTGCGTTGGGAGGCGGAACCAGCCGGTGCCGTCCCGCTGCCAGCCGGTCTCGACACGGCATCCCAGTTCGCGTTCGTCGGGCGGCGCCACGAGTGCGAGCGGTTGCGGAGGGCGTGGGAAGCCGTTCCGGAGGCCGGGCACGGGCTCGTGCTGGTGTCCGGTGAGCCAGGGATCGGCAAGACACGTCTGGTCGGGGAGTTCGCACGCCAGGTCCACCAGGAGGGAGCCATCGTCCTCGCGGGGCGGTGCGACGAGGATCTGCAGGTCCCGTACCAACCGTTCGTGGAGGGCCTACGGCACCACGTCCTGCACGCCCCTGCTGCCGAACTCATCGAGGAAACGGGACCCCAGGCGGTCGAACTTGCTCGCCTACTGCCGGATATCGCCGGTCATATGGACGTGCCTGCTCCTGGTGAGGTCGCCGACGCGGACGTCGCGCGTCATCGGCTCTTCGAGGCGGTCGCCGCCTGGTTGTCTGCGGGATCCCGGCGGCAACCGATCCTGCTTCTGCTCGATGACCTGCAGTGGGCCGCGAGGCCGACGTTGCTGCTCCTACGGCACCTGCTCCGCAGCACACGATCCCTTCGCGTGCTCCTGGTCGGCACGTACCGCGACACCGACATCGGTCGGACCGACGCGCTCGGACAGATGCTCGGGGATCTGCGTCGTGAACCCAACGTCCAGCGCATCTCCCTCACCGGGCTCGATGTGAGCGACGTCGCCACGTTCCTCGAACGGCGTGCCGGTCACCAGCTCGATGACCGGGGCCTCGACCTCGTGCGCGCCGTGCACCGGGAGACCCAGGGCAACCCGTTCTTCATCGGAGAGGTGCTGCGCCACCTCGCCGAGACCGAGGCCATCTACCTGGAGGATGGACGCTGGACCTCCGATTTCCGTGCCGAGGACATCGGGATCCCCGAGGGGATCCGTGAGGTCGTGGGCCGCCGTCTGTCGCGTCTGTCGGACGCGGCGAACGAAGCGCTGGGATGGGCGGCGGTGATCGGTCGTGAGTTCGACGTCAAGTTGCTCGAACGCGTCGTCGACCTCGACGAGGAGCGGCTGCTCGGAGCGCTGGAGGCCGCGACGCGGGCACGCCTGCTCGAGGAGAGAACCGACGACTTCGGTGGCTACCGGTTCGCGCACGCGCTCGTGCGGTCGACCCTGTACGACGAAGTGTCGATGGTGCGCCGAGCACGCCGCCACCAGCGGGTGGCCGAGGCACTGGAGGATCTGTACCAGGACCAACTGGACGACGTCGTCGGCGATCTGGCACACCATTTCGCGGCGGCGGCGCTCGCGGGTGACGCCGCCAAGGCCGTGGAGTACGCGGTCCGAGCCGGCCGCAGGGCGCTGGAACAGTTCGCCGACGACGAGGCCCTGGACCACTTCCGCCGGGGTCTGCACCTCGTCGACCGCGAGCGTGACCAGCTGGCCTACTGCGACCTGCTGATCGGGATCGGAAGATGCCAACGGCGTCTCGGGGACGCCGCGTACCGGGAGACCCTGCTGGAGGCGGCCCACCTCGCGCGCGATGCCGGTGACGGCGACCGACTTGCAGAAGCCGCGTTGGCGAACACCCGTGGCATCTGGAGCAACGCCGGCGAGGTGGACGACGAGCGGGTGGAGGTGCTGGAGAGTGCGATCGAGAAGCTCGGGGATCGAGATCCCCCGCGACGGGCTCGCCTGCTCGCGAGCCTCGCGTCGGAGGTGACCTGGTCCGAACGTCGACCTCGTCGCGTCGCGATGGCCGACGAGGCGTTGTCGATCGCGCGGGAGCACGGCGATCCCATCACGCTCCTGACCGTCCTGTTGGACTGGCACGCGGCAACCAACGACGCCGAGATGCTCCCCCGCCACCTCGAGACCACGAGCGAGCTCCTCGACCTCATCGACGACCAGCAGGACCCTCTGCTGAACGCCACCGTGTTCCAGTGGCGGTTCATCATCACGCTCTACGCCGCACGACTCGACGAGTCCCGACAGATGACACGAGCGATGAGCGACCTGCTCGACGAGCTCGACCATCCGCTCCTCCGCTGGTGGCACACGGTCGACCGTGCCTCGCTCGCCCTGGTCGCCGGTGACCTCCCCCAGGCCGAGCGACTCGCGACGGACGCGTTCCACAGAGGCGAGGAGGCCGGTGAGCCGGACGCGTTCACGTGGTACGCGGCCCAACTCTTCGGTGTTCGGTGGTCGCAGGGGCGCATCGACGAGCTGGTCCCGGTCGTCGAGCAGGAGATCGATCGCCATCCCGCTCTCACCAGTTGGCGCGGTGGGTTGGGCATCGGCTACCTCGAGTCGGGGCGCATCGACCAGGCGAGGGAGCTCTTCGACCGTCAAGCCGCGACCGGTTTCGACCTGCCCCGAGACGTCAACTGGCTGGCCGGTGTGCTCCCGTTCGCCGAGCTGGCCTACCGACTGGACCGCAAGGATGCGGTGGAGACGCTGTACAACCTGCTGGAACCGTGCCGTCACCAACACCTCGTCCACCTCCTGCTGCCCAACGGGACCGTCGAGGACCACCTGGGAAGGCTGGCCCTCACCGCCGGGGACCTCGGGTTGGCTGAGCGGCACCTCCAACGCGCAGAGACCGTCTACGAGCGGATCGGCCATCCCTTCGCGCGCGGTCGGATGCACGCGGTGTGGGCGGACCTGCTACTCCGCAGGCGCGAGCCCGGCGACGTCCCACGGGCAGAGGAACTGCTGGAGGGTGTGCAGCGGATGGGAGAGGAGCACGGCATGCCGACCTTGATCCTCGACGCCGGACGGCCCACGAGGGCACCGAGCTGACTGGACGCGGTTCGACTTCGCCGCGGATGACGCCGGGGGCATCGATCGTGGACCACATCGAGCCGGTGCTCACGAAGGTCGATCTGTTACCCGGGGACCTGGGCGCGAAGGCTACTTGAAGTTCGTGAACCGCAGGGGCGCGGGGTGGTCCTGGGCCTTCACGAGCTGGATGATCTCCTGCAGGGCATCCCGGCTCTTTGACGACACCCGGACCCGGTCGCCCATGTTCGTCGGCGTCACCTTCAGCTTCGAGGACTTGATCTGCTTCACGATGTCCTTGGCGACGTCGCTCGGCATCTCGGTCTTCAACGCGACGTCGATGCGGCTCGAACCGCCCGCGGCCGGCTGCGGTTCACCCGGCTCGACGGCCTTGAGCGGGACCTTGCGCTTCACGAGCTTGTCCTTCAGCACCTCGAGCGCAGCCCGGGCGCGGTCCTCGGTCGCCGACTGGATCCGGATCGCGTCGCCACCCTCCCAGGCGATCTTCGTGTTCGTGTCCTTGAAGTCGAACCGCGTCGCCACCTCGCGGGCCGCCTGGTTCACGGCGTTGTCGACCTCCTGGAGGTCGACACCCGCCTCGATGTCGAAGCTCTGCTCGGCCATCGGTGACTTCTCCACAGGGGTCGGACGGGCTGTGGATGGTACTGCCGAGAACGTCGTTCTCTGTCCCACCCACCTGGTTCGGTGGCCACGACGAGGAGACCACCATGGACACCGACACGATCAGACGCGACAACCCCCGACACCAGGGCGACATCGGGGTGGGTGCCGCGATCGCGTACTTCATGGCCAACGCGTACCGGGTCGCCGTGCCGTTGGGCGAGTCCCAACCCTGGGACCTCATCGTCGAGAGGAAGGACGGCGACGACGGGCCCGAGCGCGTCCAGGTCAAGACCACCACCCGCAAGACGCCGTACGGGATCTACGAGGTCCAGATCTGCACGAACGGCGGTAACCGCTCCGCGACCGGGGTCGTGAGGCCCTTCGATCCCGCGCAGGTCGAGTGGTTGTTCGTCCTCACGGACGACCTCGACCGGTACCTGGTACCCACCGACGTGATCACGTCGACCAGGACCCTGAACCTCGGTCACCAGATGGCGCCGTACCTCGTCGGACGGGAACAGCTGCAGTTGCCGCTCTAGGTGCCCCTCCGTACCATCCTCGCTCCCGGTGGGGTGACCGAGTGGCCAAAGGTAGGAGCCTGTAAAGTTCCCGGCTTACGCCTACGCAGGTTCGAATCCTGCCCCCACCACGGAACGCTCCTATCGACCTCCAGCGGTGACGTACGCTGGCCGGCGGTGGGTCGTACTCCCACTGACAACCGAACAACAGACACGCCCCTGTAGCTCAGTCGGTAGAGCGCATCCATGGTAAGGATGAGGTCCGCGGTTCGATTCCGCGCGGGGGCTCTGGGCCGGGATCTCACCAGGCCCGCCCGCAACACTCTCGGCGGCGTAGCTCAGAGGTAGAGCAAGCGGCTCATAATCGCTGTGTCGGAGGTTCGAGTCCTCCCGCCGCTACCGACCCCTCCCGTCCTGCGGCGATGTCCGCAGTG
>JAHWKY010000084.1 GCA_019347575.1 Actinomycetota bacterium
GTTGGAGCGCACCCAGCCGATCCTGCCGCTCAAGCCGGGGCTGGCCGAACGCCAGTCGCACGACTACCGCCGTCACGGCACCACCACACTGTTCGCCGCGCTGGAGGTCGCCACCGGCCGGGTGCTCGACGAGTGCTACGACCGTCACCGCGGGGTCGAGTTCTTGAAGTTCCTCAAGAAGATCGCCAAGGCCTACCCCGATGTTCAGCTGCACGTGATCTGCGACAACTACTCGGCCCACAAGCACGCCGACGTCACCAGATGGTTGGCCCGCCCCGCCAACGAGCGCATCACCCTGCACTTCACCCCGACCCACTCGTCGTGGATGAACCTGGTCGAGGTGTTCTTCGCGATCATCACTCGCCAGGCCATCCGCCGCGGCAGCTTCACCAGCGTGCGTGAGCTCACCGGAGCGATCCGCCGGTTCATCGACGCCTACAACGAACGCTGCCAACCGTTCCTGTGGACCAAGACCGCCGACCAGATCCTCGCCAAAGCCAACCGTCAAACCACGTCAGTTACGGACCACTAGGGCGCACGCGGGCAGTTCGATCGGCGCCACACGGACGTCGCCGCGGCGAGGGCCAGTAGTCCCAGTAAGGACCCTGCCGATCCGAACGGCGGACCCGTCGCTGGCAGCGACGGGGTGTCGTCCGGCGCCGGTGCCGGCAGGTCGGTCGTGCCGTCGCCCGGCGGTCCCCCCGGCGGTTCGAGCAGCGGCAGGGCCAGCTCGAGTCCGTGGACATCGACGACCGCGGGGATGTTGCTGGCCTGGTAGTACGGGGCGTCGTTGGCGACCACCTCGACCTTGATGCGGTGCCCGGCGGGGAACCGGTAGCCCTGTGGTGCGAGCTGGAAGTGCGCGCGTCCCTCGCCCGGCCCCTCGGCGACCCGGTACGTGAATCGCGTCACGAGCCCTTGCGCCGCGCCGTCCTCCTCCACATCCCACAACCGGACGCTCAGCGGGACGTCGGGCCCCGACGTCGTGAAGGCGATGTCCACAACGGGGCCTCCCATCAGCACGAGGTCCTCGGTGACCTCGAACTCGTAGGTGACCGCCGTGGGGTCCGGCTCCGACGGCTCCATGATCCGGCAGCCCGGGTAGCTGCCGGGCAGGGGCAGGGTCGCCGTGGAGATCGGGTCGGTGGCCAGCGCCGCCGGGCCAGGGGCCGCGGTGGAGGTCTGGCCTCCCTCGTCGCTCGTGAACGTGACGTGGTGGGGGTGCAGGTCGTGCCAGCGGTCGGCCGAGACGAAGCGCATCGGGGCGTCGTGATCCAGGCAGCGGGTCACCGTGGCGCCGACGTCGAACGCCGGGGTCTGCGGGCTGCGGTCGGGGCGCAGGAAGTGGTCGAGGAAGTCGTTCATCTGCGTGATCGCGAGCTCCCACTCGTCGGCCCGCTGTCCGGTGTAGTCGTGGCCGAAGTCCCCCAGGAACAGCTTGAAGGGGTACGCCGGATCGACCTCGTGGACCGTGTTCATGACCGTCAGCGGTTCGAACGCCGGGAACAGCGGATCCGTCAGGCCGTGGACCCAGAAGACCGGTACGCGTCCCTGCGGCGCGGTCGTGATCGGTGACTTGAGGTCCCGGTAGACACGGACGGCGCGGGCGACGATCGGGTCCTCGGGCGGGAAGGGGTTGCCCGCGAGCACGCGCGTGGCGTCGGTGATGATGTCGGACTCCGGGTCCACGCCGGGCGGAGCGAAGTGCCCGCTGGCGTTGCCGGCGGCGAGCAGCGCAGCGAGCGTGCTCTCGATAGGCACGCCGATCGGCGAGGTGACGTCACCGTGGGGTGGCGCATGCTCCCAGCCGTCCGACGTGCGGCCGTTCGGAGCCAGCACCTGGACCAGGTCGCCGAACGTGATCCGTGGCACGGCCGCTGCGAGCCGCAGTGGGGTGGAGCCGTCGGGGGTCGTCCACGGGGCGAGGTCCTCGCTGTCGCGGCCCCTCGCAGGGATCGGTCCCGAGCTCGGACGGCACCGGCGCGGCGCCGCACACCACCCGGTCATCGAGTAACGCGGTCACGAGCGTCGGGGCGCCGCCGTACGACCCTCCCGTCATCGCCAGACGCTCCGCGTCGGCGTGGCCGCTCTGCACCAGCGCCCCGATCAGCCACTGCGCGTCGCGGACCTCCCAACGCTTGTCGTCGAGGTGGATCCAGTAGTCGTACTCGAGGCACTGCGGCGCCGGCGTGAGGGGCGTGGACCCGGGGGTGTCCGGCCCGCAGGAGTCGCGCCACCCGCGGGCCGTGTAGTTGACGACCGTGTAGCCGCGCGCAGCGAACCAGATGTTGTTCCAGTGGCTGTTGGTCTGCGGCCGCTCCTCGGACTCGACGGTGTCGCTCTTGCCGGTCTCCTGCCAGACGGTCTTGTCGTCGCCGAACCCGTGTGCCATCAGCACCGTCGGTTGCGGTCCGGCGACGCCGCACGGGACGGTCACGTCGACCGACAGGGGCAACCCGTCGAAGCTGGGGACGGTCCCGCGCCAACGGACGTAGTGCACCGGGTCGGCGTCTTCGCTGACGTGCACCTCAGGTTCCAGATCGGCGCCGGGCATGTCGGCGAAGGGCATGTCGCCCGGCTCGCACGGCGGCGCCTGCGCGGACGCCGGGGCGGGGATGAGGATCAGGGCGGTCGCGACCACGCCCCAGAACAGCCGGAGGCTCCACGAGCCCGCCATCGTCTGCATCCGGATCCCTCGTCGTCGAGCGGAGTCCCCACGGATCGATCTGGCGGTCGTCACCCACCGGCTGCTTCCGCCATGCGGCGCTGCATCTCTTCAGGTGGGACGTCCTCGACGTGGGAGGCCACGTGCCACTGGTGGCCCCAACGATCCTCGAACGAGCCCGAGCGATCGCCGTAGAACTTGTTCTCGAGCGGCTGCACCTCCGTGGCGCCGGCCTTCAGAGCCTTGGCGAATGTGGCGTCGACGTCCTCGACGTACACCATGATCGACACGGGTGTGCCACCGAGCGCCTTCGGGCCCTTGTTGCCCATGTCCGGCGACTCGTCGGCCAGCATGATGATCGAGTCACCGATCTCCAGCTCGGCGTGGCCGACCTTGCCGTCGGGCGCCGGCATCCGCATCCGCTCCTTGGCGTCGAGCACGGAGGTGTAGAAGTCGATCGCGGCGCTCGCGCCGTCGACGTGCAGGTAGGGCGTGACTCGGGGGTAGTCCTCGGGTACCGCGGCGACCTCGTCCATCTCAGCGATCTCCTCTCCGCGCTCTGGCGGTTCCATGGGATGGGCATCCTCGCACGGCGGGTGGCATCCCCGTCAACCGTAGGTCCGGTGTCACAAACAGACCGCGTCCGGTGTCTCCATGTACGAACCCACCGACGACTGGAGGACGCATGGCCAGCAGCACCCGCATCCCCAAAACCGAGATCACCGGCCTCTACGGGGCGATCGTGAAGACGTTCAGCAAGAAGATGTTCGGCGACGTGCCCGAGGCGTTGGAGGTCGCGTGGCACAACAAGCAGGTGCTCAAGTTCGGCTTCGGGCTCGGCCTGAAGACACGCAGGTGGAACGAGTGCGACGAGAACCTGAAGTCGTTCGCCCACATGGCGGTCGCTTCGCTGATCGGCTGCAGCGCCTGCCTGGACCTCGGCTACTTCATGGCGCACAACGAGGGGCTCGACGAGGCCAAGGCCCGCGAGGTGCCGCGCTGGCGGGAGTCCGACGTCTTCACCCCGTTGGAACGGGATGTCATGGCGTACGCCGAGGCGATGAGCCAGACCCCAACGACGGTCACCGACGAGCTGTCGGCGCGGTTGCTGGAGGCTCTCGGGGCGCCGGCCCTTCTCGAGCTGACCGCCGTCATCGGGTTGGCGAACTACTACGCCCGGAACAACACCGCGCTCGGTATCGAGGCGGAGGGCCTTGCGGCCGCGTGCGGGCTGCCACCGCTCGCGGAGCCGGCGGCGAACGTAGCCTCGGCGATATGACCGAGGACCCGTTCGTCACCCATCGCAGCCTGCTCTTCGCCGTCGCCTACGAGATGCTCAGCTCGGCTGCCGACGCCGAGGACGTGGTCCAGGAGACCTGGCTGCGCTGGGCGGACGTCGATCAGGCTGAGGTGCGCGACCCGCGCGCCTACCTGGTCCGGATCGTCACCCGGCAGTCGCTCAACCGGCTCCGCACCCTGAGCAGGCGCCGCGAGGAGTACGTCGGGGAGTGGCTGCCGGAGCCGCTGCTGACCAGCCCCGACGTGGCCGAGGACGTCGAGCTCGCCGAGAGCGTCTCGATCGCGATGCTCACCGTGCTGGAGACGCTCGGCCCCGCGGAGCGCGCGACGTTCGTGCTGCGGGAGGTCTTCGACACGCCGTTCGACGAGATCGCCGCTGCGCTGGACAAGTCCCCGTCGGCGGTCCGTCAGATCGCACATCGGGCCCGGGAGCACGTGGCCGCTCGACGGCCGCGGATGCAGGTGAGCACGACCGAGCAGCAGGCCGTGGTGGAGCGGTTCCTCACAGCGGTCAACACCGGTGACGTGCAAGGCCTGCTCGACGTGATGGCACCCGACGTGGTGCTGGTCGCCGACGGTGGGGGCCTCGTGGCCGCGGTCCGGCACCCGGTCACCGGCGCGCAGCGGGTGGCCCGGCTCCTGGCCGGCATCGCCGCGATCGCACCCCGCGCCCGCGTCGGCACCATGTGGCTCAACGGCGCCCCGGCCGTCCGGATCGATCTCGACGGAGAGCTCGATACCGCGGCCAGCCTGGTCGTCGATGACGGCCGGATCACCCGCATCTACGCGGTCCGCAACCCCCAGAAGCTGGCCCGGCTCGGTGAGGCAGCCCCACTCACGAGGTGACGGGAGGACACCGAGCGGCCCCCGGTTCCCGCTGACGGGGGCGTGGCTGGTCTTTAGGATGAGACGTCCGGGGTAACCGCGAACGAGAAGGAGCGACGTCATGCCGACCGACCTCACCATCATCCTGGACAACCGTCCCGGCACGATCGCCGCAGCTGGCGAGGCGCTCGGGGGAGCCGGCGTGAACATCGAGGGGACCTGCGGGTTCCCGTGCGGGGGCGAGGGGATCCTCCACGTCCTGGTCGAGGACGCGGGAACCGCCCGCCAAGCCGCGGAGGACGCCGGTTTCGAGGTCCGCGACGAGCGCGACGTCGTCGTGGTGGACATCGACGACCAACCGGGAGCGCTCGGGGAACTGACGCGGCGGATCGCCGACCAGGGCGTCAACGTCGACCTCGTCTACCTCGCGACCGCCACCCGGGTCGTGCTGGGCGGCGACGACGTGGAGGGCATCCGGGGCGCGATCTGACCCCCTCGAGGTCGCCACGTGGTCCTCTCGCCCCAGAAGGACGCCTTCGGGATCCCTCCCGACGTCGCCTACCTCAACTGCTCGTTCCTCTCGCCGAACCTCGAGGAGGTCCGCGAAGCTGGCGAGCAGGCGATCGCTCGCACGTCCCGGCCGTGGGAGGTCGCCGCGGAGGACTTCTTCGAGGAGTCGGAACTGCTCCGGCAGCTGTTCGCCCGGCTGGTGGGCGGCGACGCGGACGGGGTCGCGATCATGCCGAGCGTCAGCTACGCGATCGGCACGGCCGCGGCCAACATCCCGATCCCAGCGGGCTCCCGGGTGATCGTGCTGACCGAACAGTTCCCGTCGAACGTCTACCCGTGG
>JAHWKY010000085.1 GCA_019347575.1 Actinomycetota bacterium
GGTGATGGTGGCGGCGAGGACGATGACTGATCGTCGGCGGAGTAGCGGGGCGGAGTACGGTCCGTGCGTCGGCTCGGAGGTCCGTCCTGGCACCGGCACTCGCTGCGCTGACGGTCGCGGACGACCCCGACGCGTGGGAACGGATCGGCTTCGAGGTCCGCGCGGAGACCTGCACGGTCGGCTCGATCCTCATCCACCTCGCGGGCGCGGACGGACCCCGCGGCATCCGCTCGTGGTCGCTCCGTGACGCCCCGCCTGGCCCAGCGGACATCACGGAGATCGACGGGCTCGCGACGACGACCACCACTGCCGCCCCGCCCGAGCCGTCGCCGGCACATCCCAACCGCGTCGTCTCGGTCGACCACCTCGTGGTGGGCTCGCCCGACCGTGAGCGGACGATCGCGGAGCTGCGCGACCGGCTCGGGCTCGAGCCGCGGCGCCAGACCGAGCACGAGCTGTACGGCCGTCCGATGGTCCAGACCTTCTACCGCCTCGGCGAGGCGGTCCTCGAGGTGGTCTCGCGCCCCGCCGACCGCGGCGACGGACGCTCGGTGTTCTGGGGCCTCGCCTTCACCGTCGACGACCTCGATCTCACCGTCGACCTCCTCGGCGATCGCCTCAGCAGGCCCAAGCCCGCGGTCCAACCGGGGCGTCGCATCGCCACCCTGGGGGGCGAACCCATCGGGATCAGCGTGCCGGTCGCGTTCCTGTCGCGGGACGACGGCTAGGCCGTTCAGCTCGGGGCGAGTCGTGCCGACCGACCACCCACGCGTGACCGCGTGTAGCGAGACGAGGCCGGCCGGGACCGCCACGAGCCCGACCACCGCCTGCTGGCGGTGGCGGAACTCCGCCCCCGATCTGACGGATGGATAGCCCGCACGATCGGGGGAGAAGACCGGGGGGACAGCCGGGCGCTCCGCGGAAGCGCGACGACAAGCCAGCCTCGATGGTCCCCCCAGTACCCTCGGGGCGCGGGTACGCCCGCGAGGAGGGTTGGCCGAGTCCGGCTGAAGGCGACGGTCTTGAAAACCGTTGGGCGGCTCACACCGTCCCGGGGGTTCGAATCCCTCACCCTCCGCTCTAGACCCACCTAGCTGACGCCTCTTCGACGGTCGATCGTCACACCGAGCCGCGCACGACGACCCACTCGTGCGGTTGGCCGGTGACGTCGGCGATGACCTCGAAGTCGGCGTCGTAGTGCAACACAACCAGGCCTGCCAGCTCGGCAGCGGCCGCGATGATCAGGTCGGGAATTGGCAGGCGGTGCTGACCTCGCTCCGCCAGTTCCCCCTGCACGTCAAGGGCGCGGTCCAGGACCTCGTCGTCGATGCGGGCCTTGGGCAACGCTCGCCGCTCGCGACGGACCTGCCGGTGCACGGCCGCGTTGCGTGCCGAGTAGCCGACCTCGAGGTCGACGATGCCGCACGTCGCCACCAGCCCGTCGCTCAGCAGCGGTTCCAGCTGAGCGTTGACCTGGCCGATGGTCATGCGGGCAAGCGCGCTCTTGTCCGCGAGGTAGGCGGGGTTCAGCGCCACGCGTCGGCCATCACGTCCTCGTCATCGAGGTCCAGGCCGTCCATCTCGGCCAGGCGGGCGACGTGAGAACGCCGCTCCGCGAGCCGGACGACCTCGGCGAGGGCCTCGTTGACGGTCTGCTTCATCGTGTCGGCGCCGAGGATCTCGCGGGCACGGGCCAGCGTCTCCTCGTCGATGTCGACCAGCTTCTTCGCCACCGCAACTCCTCATATACATCAACATAACTAAGGATATACCTGAGGGCCCTTTCAGCCCTCCCGCGCTTCGCGTCGATGCTCGGGTCAGTCGAGGACTTCCGGCTCGGATCGATCGTCGGGGGCGGCGGGCTCCGACCGCGCGCGGCGCCAGCGCGAGTCGAGGCGCTCCATGACGTCGTCGAGGTGGCCTTCGAACAGGTGGCCGTAGGTGTTGAACGTGGTGACGATGGTCGCGTGACCCAGCTGCGCCTGGATCGACTTCGGCCCGGCGCCCTGAGCGATCAGGAGCGCCGCAGCCGTGTGGCGCAACTCGTGCGGCGTCAGACCCGCTGGCAACCCGGCCGCACGGACGGCACGGCGCCACACGTACCGCATGAAGTCGTTGTGCCGCAGCGGACCGCCGCCGCCGGCGGTGAACACGAGCGCATCTTGATCGTCCGGGTGATCGACGAGATGCTCGGCCAGGTCCTCGCACACGAACGCCGGGATGCTGACCGCGCGAGGGTCCGGGCGGTGCCGACTCGTCGAAGTGGCCCACCCTGACAGTGGAGTCCAAGGAGCTGCTGGGCTCGCGCGAGCTGTGGGGCTACGAGAACTTCGAGCTGACCGACCGGCGCACCGCCCGCGTCAACGTCGCGTCGGGCAACCTGCACCTGTCCGAGCGTGATCTGGCGATCGGAGGCACCGCCGGACACGACGCCGCGGTGACCCGCGGCTACAACTCGCAGTTCGGCTCCCGCACCGAGGCGGGCCGGAGCTGGATGCTGCTGCCGGGCAACTTCACCGGGCTGTGGATCCTGACCGAGTCGGTGGTGCTGCGGGCCGATGGCCACGTGGTGTTCACCCGCGAGCAGGGCGCCTCCACCTTCCGCAGCCCCACCGGGTTCGACGCCGACCTGGTCAAGAACACCGGCGGGTCGTACACGCTGACGTTCCGCCGCAGCGACGAGACCTGGCAGTACAACTCGGCCGGACTGCTGACCTCACGTCAGGACCGGTTCGGCAACACCATCACCTACACCTACGACCTGCTCAGCGGCGAGCTGGCGTCGATGACCGACACCCAGAGCCGCGTGACCAACTTCACCTGGTCTACCGTCAACGGCGCCCGCATGATCACCCGCGTGACCGGGCCGGGCGGACGCACCTACGACTACGGCTACACCACCGACTACCTGCTGGAGATCTACACCGACCCGGCCGCCAACGTCACCGACTACGACTACGACGCCTCCAAGCGCGTAATCCGCGTCACCGACCCCGAAGGCAACAAGACCAAGTTCGCCTACGACAGCAACGACCGCGTCACCTCCCTGACCCGGGTCGACGATGCGGTCAACGACACCGGACCGACCTGGACCTTCGACTACACCGTCGCGTGGAAGACCGTGGTGACCGACCCCCGCAGCAACACCACCACCTACCACTTCGACCGTCACGGCCGCGTGACCAAGGTCGTCGACGCGCTGGGCAACGAGCGCTCATCCGAGTACCACTCCTCGTCGCAGGTCGAGTCCTACACCGACCGCACCAGCGGCACTCCGGTGACGAACAGCTACACCACCGACGGCCTCGACAACCTCGCCTCGACCGAGCTGCCCACCGGGGCGACGACCGAGTTCGCCTACACCGACACGAACAATCCCTACGGGCCATCGGAGATCAGCTCCACCGGAGGTGCTACCCGCCAGATCAGCTACGACACCGACGGGGCGCTGGCGACCATCACCGACGCGCAGACCGCGTGCAGCGGCGGCTGCAAGGTGTCCCTGACCCGCAACGGCGACGGAACCATCGCCACCGTCACCGATCCCCGCGGGCACGTCACCAGCTACGGCTACACCAGCGGCAACCGCACCAGCATCGACCCGCCCGCCCCCCAGGGCGACACCACCATCACCTACGACGCCCTGTCGCGGGTCGATACCGTCACCTACCCCAACGCCACGACGGTCGACTTCGGCTACGACGCCTTCGACCGGGTCACCTCGGCCACCTACGGCGACGCGACCTCGGTCACCTACCTCTACGACGACGCGGGCAACCGCACGTCTCGGGTCGATCCGACCGGGACGACCACGACCCTCTACGACGAGCTGAACCGCATCACCGGCGAGACCTTCCCCGGGTCGCGCACCACCAGCTACGTCTACGACGACGCCGGCAACCTCACGTCGATGACCGACCCGGCCGGTACGGTGAGCTACAGCTACGACGCCGTCAACCAGGTCAACCTGATGACCGAACCGGGCTCCGCGGTGACCGATTTCGACTTCGACGTTGCCGGCAATCTCGACGACATCACCTACCCCAACAGCGTCGTGGTCGACTACCAGCACGACGACTCTAACCGCATCAAGAAGATCGCCGCCACCAACGGGCTCAGCACGGTGCTTGCGGAGCGCGTCTACACCTACAACGTCGGAATCGATGACACGCTGCTGCGCCGCACCGTCACCGACGAGAACGGTGAGGTGACCACCTACGGCTACGACAGCACCGATCGGCTGACCTCGGCGGTCACCCGTGGCGCCTCCAGCAACCTGCTCGATGATGTGGGCTTCGACTACGACCCGTCCGGCAACCTGCTCGAGCGTGACGACGACGGGACCCGGGAGTGGTTCGGCTACGACGCCGCGAACCAGCTCACCGACACCATGGCCGAGCTGGGTGACGTGCTGTTGGTGGTGGGCGATCCCGCCGCGTTGACCAGCGGCGACACCGCCGTCAAGAACCGCCTGACTGGCCTGGGCGCGACCGTCACGACCCGGGACGACCACAGCAGCGAGGCCACCTCTGGCTACGACTTGGTGGTGATCGCCGAATCGATCGTGTCCAACGCGGTCGCGTCGAAGTACGACGAGGACGCCACCATGGCCGTGGTGAACATGGAGGACTCGGCGTGGGACGACCACGGCCTGGCCACCGCCTCCGGCACCCCCTACACCCCCACCCAGCTCGACATCGCCGACACCGTCCACGTCGGTGCGGCCGGCCCCGCCGGCGACCTCGCCGGCACCACCATCACCCACACCTCGGCGGGCACCACCGAGGTCGCCACCGCCGCGCAGATCGGCGGCGACGCCCACGTCATCGCCGAGCGGCCATCCAGCACCGATGCGGCGGCGTTCACCTACCAGGCCGGGGCGACGCTGGCCAACGCTGCGACGGCGGGGGCGCGGCGGGTCGCGCTGGGCTACGAGGACGACGCCTACACCTCGCTGAGCTCCGACGGTTGGATCGTGTTCGACAACCTGGTCCGGTGGGCGTCGGGGGTCGGCTACCACCACGACACCGCCGGCAACCTCACCGGTAGCGATGGCGGGCTGGACCTGGGCTACGACGCCGGCAACGACACCGACTCGCTCACCGCCCT
>JAHWKY010000086.1 GCA_019347575.1 Actinomycetota bacterium
GTCACGTGTGGCGGCGGCTGGCTCGCTGCGGCCCCCGCCGATGTGCGCCGCCCCGACCCCGTCCCGCTGCCGGTACCGGGCGCGGCACGGTGGTCGGTCGGGGCGATCGTCGCCTCGGCGGAAGGCGAGGCGGGGAGCCCGGTCGTCCAGGCCCAGCTGCCCCTGCCCCTGGCCGACCGGTGGGTCCCGCCCCGGGTTCCCATCGATCCCGCGCTGCTGCCTCCAGGCGCGGACACCCAGCTGGGTCAGGTCGTGCTCGGCGACGTCGGAGGTGGTCTGCTCGTGCGGTCCCGCACCCCCGGCGACCGGCTCCGCACCGAGGCGGGCACCCGCAAGCTCCAGGACCTGCTGGTCGATGCCGGGGTGCCTCGTGCCGTGCGCGACCTCGTCCCCGTCGTCGCCATCGGTGATCGCATCCTGTGGGTGCCGGGGATCGCGGTCGACGCCGAGGCTGCACGTGCGGGGCGGGAGGATCCCGACCTGCACCTGGCGGTGCTGACGGACGCGAACCTCGGCGACTAGCCTCACGCACTCGCGGACCCTCGAGGTTGCCCATGTTCGGTGTCGACGCGCTCGCCCCGGAACTGGCGCGGCACATCGACGAGGTCCTGATCACGGGCGACGAGATCGACGCGAAGCTCGCCGACATCGCCAAGCAGCTCGACGAGGCCTACGAGGGCAAGCAGGTGCTGCTCGTCGGGGTCCTCAAGGGCGCCTTCGTGCTCATGGCTGACCTCGCCCGCCACCTCACCGTGGCCGCGAGCGTCGACTTCATGGCGGTTTCGAGCTACGGCAGCTCGACCCGGACGTCCGGGGTGGTGCGCATCCTCAAGGACCTCGACACCGACATAGAGGACCGCCACGTCGTGCTCGTCGAGGACATCGTCGACTCCGGGCTGACGCTGGACTACCTCGTCAAGAACCTGCGGGCACGCAAGCCCGCCACCCTCGAGGTGCTCGCGCTGCTGACCAAGCCGTCCACCCGGCGCATGCCGGTCGAGATCAGGTACCGCGGCTTCGAGGTCCCCGACGTCTTCGTCGTCGGCTACGGCCTCGACTACGCCGAGCGCTACCGCAACCTGCCCTTCATCGCGACGCTCAAAGAAGAGGCCTACAGGTAGCGTTCGGCCTTCCCGGAAACCATCGCATCCGGTGGTTTCCCAAGTGCACCGGAAACCACCGGATGCGCTGGTTTCCAAGTGCACCGGGAACCACCGGATGCGCGGGTTTCCGGGAAGGCGCCCGCGGGTGAGCGGCGGAGCGCCGTCGCGGGGTCCTGGTAGCCTGGGTGCCCCGCGCGACCGTCCCCGAGGGGATCCGTCGTCCGGGGAACCGTTGGGGGCCTGGAGGTGTTCGTTCCTCTACCGAGCATCCCCTCCCCGCGCCGAAGGTGGTCCGTTGAAGTCACAGCGTCTGTTCCGAGGTCCGTTCCTCTGGATCCTCGTCCTCCTCGTCGCGCTCTACGCGACGATCAGCCTCGTGAGCAGTGCCTCGGCGCCCCGGGACCTCACGTTCACCGAGTTCCTCGACGAGGCACGGGCGGGCAACGTCGCCGAGATGACCATCGGCAACCGCAGCAACGCCGTGACAGGCGAGCTCAAGGCCGAGAGCGGCGGTGACCCCGAGCCCTTCACCACGGCGATCACTCCCGAGATCCACGACGAGATCCTCGCCCCACTGATCGCCGACGGGACCCTGCCACAGACCTCTGACCCCGAGCAGGGATCAGCGCTGCTGAACTTCCTGTTCCAGATGCTGCCGTTCGCGCTGATCTTCCTGCTGTTCTTCTTCCTCATGCAGCAGATGCAGGGTGGCGGCGGCCGCGTCATGCAGTTCGGCAAGGCCAAGGCGAAGCTGGTCAACAAGGACTCACCCAAGGTCACCTTCACCGATGTCGCCGGGGTCGACGAGGCGATCGAGGAGCTGCGCGAGATCAAGGAGTTCCTCGAGAACCCGTCCAAGTTCCAGGCGATGGGTGCCAAGATCCCCAAGGGCGTGCTCCTCTACGGCCCGCCCGGTACCGGCAAGACCCTCCTCGCCCGTGCCGTCGCCGGCGAGGCCGGCGTGCCCTTCTTCTCGATCTCCGGCTCTGACTTCGTCGAGATGTTCGTCGGTGTGGGCGCATCGCGAGTTCGCGATCTCTTCGAGCAGGCGAAGGCGAACGCCCCGGCGATCATCTTCGTTGACGAGATCGACGCGGTCGGGCGTCACCGGGGCGCCGGTCTCGGCGGTGGGCACGACGAGCGCGAGCAGACCCTCAACCAGCTGCTGGTCGAGATGGACGGCTTCGACGCGCGCGTCGGCGTCATCCTGATCGCGGCGACCAACCGCCCCGACATCCTCGATCCCGCCCTGCTGCGCCCCGGCCGCTTCGACCGCCAGATCGTCGTCGACCGGCCCGATCTCGTCGGACGCGAGGCGATCCTGCAGGTCCACACGCGCGGCAAGCCGCTGTCAGGCGAGATCGACCTCAACGTCCTGGCCCGTCAGACCCCCGGCTTCACCGGGGCGGACCTCGCGAACATGGTGAACGAGGCGGCGCTGCTCTCGGCGCGCTTCGGCAAGAAGGAGATCACCATGCTCGAGCTCGAGGAGGCCATCGAGCGCGTGATCGCCGGTCCGGAGCGCAAGACGCGGCTGATGAACGAGAAGGAGAAGAAGATCGTCGCCTACCACGAGGCTGGGCACGCCATCGTGGGGCACGCCCTTCCCAACGCCGACCCGGTGCACAAGATCTCGATCATCCCCCGTGGCCGCGCGCTCGGCTTCACGATGCAGCTGCCCACCGAGGACAAGTACCTCGTCGCCCGGGGCGAGCTGATCGACCGGCTCGCCGTGATGCTCGGTGGCCGCGTCGCGGAGGAGATCAAGGTCGGCGACATCACGACCGGTGCGGGCGACGACATCCAGCGGGCCACGGCGACCGCCAAGGAGATGGTCACCCAGTACGGCATGAGCGAGAAGCTCGGTCCGATGGTGCTCGGTCAGAAGGACTCGCAGCCGTTCCTCGGCCGCGACTTCGGCCACACCGCCGACTACTCCAGCGAGGTCGCGTTCCAGATCGACCTCGAGATCCGTGGCCTGATCGACGAGGCACACGACGAGGCCCTCGAGGTCCTCGTCGAGAACGACGAGGTGCTCGAGAGCCTCGCTAACCGCCTCCTCGAGATCGAGACCGTCGACGGCAAGGAACTCGGCAAGATCTTCGAGGCCATCAAGCAGCGCCCCAGCCGCGCCATCACGGCTCCACACGGCAAGTCCGCCAGCGCCATCCTCAAGTCGCTGCGACGCAACGGCGACACCAGCACCAACGGCACCACCAGCGGGAACGGCGCCAAGGGCACGCGTAAGAAGTCCACCACCCGGTCACGTTCGAAGAAGACGTGACCCGACGCGATGAGGTGGCGCGCGACGAAGCCGTGACGCGCGAGGAGGTCGTGACGCGCGACCAGCAGCTCGTCTCCGCCGATCTCGTCCGCCACGTGACCGGCGCGAACGCGCGCGCGGTGTTCGATCACGACAAGATCCGCACCGCCGTCCGCATGCTGTTCGAGGCCATCGGCGAGGACCCCGACCGCGAGGGACTGCGCGACACGCCCGACCGCGTCGCCCGCGAGTTCGACGAGATCTTCGCCGGGCTGCTCGTCGACCCACGCGACATCGTGAGCGTCGTCTTCGACGAGGGCCACGACGAGATGGTGATGCAGCGCGACATCCCGTTCGCCTCGATGTGCGAGCACCACCTGCTGCCGTTCGTCGGCAGGGCCCACGTCGCGTACATCCCCAACGACAAGGGCCAGATCACCGGCCTGTCCAAGCTCGCCCGCCTCGTCGACGTGCTCGCCAAGCGCCCCAACCTCCAGGAGCGGATGACCACGCGCATCGCGGACGTCCTCGTGGAGGTCCTCGAACCGCGGGGCGTGATGGTGGTCCTCGAGGCGCGCCACTTCTGCATGGAGATGCGGGGCGTGCGCAAGCCGGGTGCGGACACGGTCACCTCGACCGTCCGCGGCATCTTCCGCGACGACCCGCGGACCCGCGCCGAGGCCATGACCCTCCTCAGCGCCCACCACCGCTCGATGTAGGGGCTCAAGACGAGGCCTGGGCATGGGTGTGAGCCCCACCACGGTGGGGCTCATGAGGCAGGGGGCTAGATACCCGGGTCCTTGCCGCTGCGGGGACGGTCGTTAGGTCGCGTGAGTCGTCGGGTCGCGGTTCGTGCGCGACGGCCACTCGGTTGCGACGCCCCTTCTCGGAAACCCTCGTCGCTCGGTGGTTTCCGAAGTGCAACGGAAACCACCGAAGACGTGGGTTTCCGGGGAGCTGCGCCGAGGACTGAGCGGCTACCCACCGCGGGTGCGGGGCGTTCGGAGCCGGCGGGGTCCCAGGGGATGGCGTGGTCCAGATCGCACTGACGCGCCGAGCGTCTGCAGTTGGGCTCGAGACACTCGGGGTGCAGCGCGAGGGAGGCTTCGCGGAGCCAACCGGGAGGAACGCGGGTCTTGCGGCCGACGCCGACGGCGCGGCCGGTGTCCTCGGTCACGATCAAGCGCAGCGCGGCCCCGCCCTCGTCGACCAGCCGGCGCAGCGCGGCGTTGGTGATCCGGATCCGTCCCCCGGTCAGGGTGGTGAGCAGTTCCCCGGGGCCGTGGGTGAGTCCGATCAGGTCCTGCAGCGTCGTGGTCGCGAGCACCAACGGCTGAGCCGGCTTGACCTTGCACCCGGCCACGCCACCGTCGCCCTCGCCACCGTCGCCCTCGCCACCGTCGCCACCGCCGTCGTCGTCGTCGCCGTCGCCGTCATCGGAGTCGTGCTGGTCGGGGCCATCATCGTCGTCACGGTCACCGGGGCCGTGGCCGGCGAGCGACTCGCGGAAGATGTCCACCAGCGCGTCGCCACCTCACTGCGACGGCCACCCAGTTGCGATGGCTGTCTCTCGGAAACCAGCGCATCCGGTGGTTTCCGAAGTGCAAGGGAAACCACCGGATG
>JAHWKY010000087.1 GCA_019347575.1 Actinomycetota bacterium
CGGCGAAGTATCCGACACCTCCGAACCCGAAGAGCAGGACAGCGACGATCCCGATGATGCGGTCGACGCCTTGGCCCGCCACCACCATGGCGACGCTGCCCATAGTGAAGATGATGACGGTGATCGCGAGGAAACTGCGCCGCATAGATCAACCCCGCCCAACAGACCGTCACGAACGACTACGGCACCCGATCCCCCGGCGTAGACCAGAGGGAAACTAGCTGAACCAGCGGCGGTAGTTGCCCGTCAGAACCAATGCGATGCCGACCGCGACGATCGTTGTCGTGCGCGGAGGATCGCAGACCTTCTAGGGTCAGTCGATGGCTGGGTTCTCGTCGTCTTGGCCCGGCGGTACGTTGCCCGTTGTCTGGTAGCAACCGTCCACCCGTCCTGGCGCACCCGCATCAGGACCGTGGTGCGCCGACTCGAGGCCGTACCAGGCCGGTCCGTACGAACCGCCGAAGGACTCGCAGGACGTCCCGGACTGGAAGTTAGGGTGGTTCTGACCGTTCGCGATCGGCTGGTCCTGGGGACCGGCCGTATGCGGATGAGCCAGCGCCGCAGATGGAGCGATCAGGAGCGCACCTGCCATCGCGGTGCCGGCGACGATTCGTGTGGTCTTCATGGTGTCTCTCCCAGGATCAAGGCGTGACGTGAACCGTCACGTGGGCTGTCTCGTACAGGATGGAAGCTCTGGTGTCTCCGATCCCGTCTCCCCCGTCTCGGTAGACGCTACGGACGTTCGGAGCGGGGCACATCAACCCAGGGGTGGATGGTCCTCCACCCCGGTGGGGAGTGGTTACCGTCGCATCGCCGATCGCGAAGGGCTACGCCGATCTCGGCGTTGGACCGCCCACGGCTCATGAGTCGGAGCACCTCAGACCTTGCGTTCCGTGAGCCGGCGGAACTCGTCGGGCAGAGCGGCGCCGGCGCGAGGGCGCCGGACGAACTCTTCGATGAAACGTCTCGTGACCGACGGCGCCAGCATCGCCTCACAGGGCAGCGGAAGCGAGACGGCAGGCGACCGGCGAGGAACGCCCAACTCGCCGCGCTGTTGGCCGTCCTACGACCGGCCCCTCACCCGCCGCGGTCGGGCACGTCGATGAAGCCGGACTCGTACGCGCGCACCACGGCCTGGACCCGGTCTCGCACCTCGAGTTTCGCGAAGATGCGGTTGACGTGGGTCTTGACGGTGGCCTCGCCTATGCCCAGGGCGTCGGCGATCTCGTGGTTGGATCGGCCCCGGGCCATCATCTCGAGCACCTCGGCCTCGCGGTCGGTGAGACGTTCGAACTCCGAGGGGAGGTCCCATCCTCCGCGGGGCCGCTCGACGAACCGCTCGATCAGACGGCGGGTGATCGCCGGGGCGAGCATCGCGTCACCGGCGGAGACGGTCCGGACGGCGTCCGCGAGCTGCTCGGGACGGATGTCCTTCAGGAGGAACCCACTGGCGCCGCTGCGCATCGCCTCGTAGACGTGGTCGTCGGCGTCGAACGTCGTCAGGATCACGACCCGCGGCCCGTCGGGAGCCTGGGCGAGCTTGCGGGTCGCCTGCAGCCCGTCGACCTTCGGCATCCGGATGTCCATCAGGACGACGTCAGGGTGCAGCCGAGCGGCCTTCGAGACCGCCTGCATGCCGTCCTCCGCTTCCCCGACGACCTCGATGTCCGGCTGGGCCTCCAGGATCAGACGCAGCCCGCTGCGGACGAGCTCCTGGTCGTCGGCGATGAGCACGCGGATCACGCCGGGACCTCCGCGTGGGGTCTCGGCAGGGGCAGGCGGATCGCGATCGTCCGGTCCGGATCGGTGCTCAGTTCCAGTTCCCCGGCGAACACGGCGGTCCGCTCGCGCATCGCGGCGATCGCCGACGGGTCGCCGTCGCCATCGTGGCTGACCGACAGGACGAGGTCGGAGGCCGCCAGCGTCACAGCGACCCGGCACCGCGTCGCGCCGTCGCCGGCACGCGTGTCGTCCACCGCCCACTCGACCAGCCTGTAGGCGGCCACCTGCAACCCAGCCGGGAGCTCCGCCACGCGCGGGTCGACGTGCACGTTGACGTCCACACCGACCGGTCCGGCGGTCAGACGGCCGATCGCGGTCGAGGACACGTCGGGGGGCACGGAATCCTCTGACATGTCGTGTCGCAGCAGTCCGAGCATGCGCCGCAGCTCCGCCGTCGCGTCCCGCGCCGCGGACTCGACGTTCAGGAGCGACGGCACCGCCGCACCGGGATCGGTGCCGACCAGGAGCGAGCGCGCGGCCGCCAGCTGGACCTGCATCGAGCTGACGGTCTGCGTGATGACGTCGTTCAGCTCACGCGCGATCCGTTGCCGCTCCGCGGTCACGATCTCGGCCCGCTCGGCCTCAAGGCGACGTTCCCCAGCGGCCGCCTCGCCCACAGCGACTCGGAGGCGACCACGGCCGAGCGCGACCAGCCAGCCGATGCCCATCGCGAGCCAGGCGAACAACGTCGGGAACAGCAGGTCCGTCACCGGATCGTTGCCCATCGTCAGGGCGAGGGGTACCAGACCGATCAGCCAGATCACGGCGCCGAGCAGGAGCCTCCCCCAAGAACGAGTTCGCCACCCGAACATGCCCGCGGCGGCCCACACGACGAGGACGGTCGACGCCGAGCCGTTCGGGAACGTGCCCGTGAGCACGGCCTGCATCCCCAGTACCAAGGGCACGACGAGGAGCGCACGCGGGTGCAGGTCCCGGAGGAGCATCGCGACGCACCAGGCGACGATGACTCCGAGGGCAAGCGGCCAGGTGACGTCGGGATCCCTGGCCGCGTCCACCGCCGCCCACGCGGTCACCGCCAGGACGCCAGCATCTGTCAGGTACTTGAGCCGTGCTCCGCGCCGGTTCATCCGTCGCCGATCGGCAGGTGGGCCCGGACGCACCAGGTGTCGTCCTCGTAGCCGGCCGACAGGGTCCCGCCGTACAGGGCGGCCCGTTCACGCATCCCCACGAGTCCGTGCCCGCCGGTCGGGTCGGCCAAGGTCGATCCGGAGGCCGCGTTGCGGATCTCCACGTCGAGCGATGTCGGTCCCTCGACGAGGCGTACGTCGACCCGGGTCCGACCAGCGTGCTTGAGGACGTTCGTCAGGGACTCCTGGACCAGACGGTAGGCGACCAGCTCGATGCCCAGCGGGATGGCCCGGGCGTCCCCGACGACCGAGAGGCGCACGTCCAGCCCGAGCTCCCGCGTGCGCAGCACGAGCTGCTCGACGTCGGACAACCTCGGCTGCGGACCGTTCCGCTCGTCGGCATCGTCGAGCAGGACGGACGTCAGCCGCCGCAGGTCCGCGATGGCCTCGCCCGCCGCATCGGTGGCGGCGTCGACCGCCCCGATGGCGACCGCGGGATCCGCCGCCAGCGCCAGCCTGGCGGCCCCCGCCTGGAGGCTGATCACGTTGATGCCGTGGGCGATCACGTCATGCAGCTCACGGGCGATCCTCGCACGCTCGTGCGAGACCGCATCGAGCACGACCCGACCGCGTGATTCCTGGAGGTCACGTGCGTGCTGCCCGTAGCGCCTCGCGTCCGTCCGGTCCCGCACGAGCGTCCGTGCCACCAGGAACGCGGCGACCGCCCCGGCCGGGACGAACACGAGGTCCTCAGGGTAGGCGGAGGCGTACACCACGCCAGCGACGGCGACCAGCACCGCCCCGATCCCAGCCGGGGACCAGCCGTCCGCGCTCCGTGCTCCGAGGACCCCCGACGCGACGAGCAGGAGCGGGAACGGGATGTGAGATCGCTGGACGGTGACGGGATCGAGCACCGCCCACGCACCAACCACCACCAGCACTGCGACCGCCGCCACCGCGGCGAGGCGAGACTTGCGCACGTCCGCCTCCCTTCACGAGCCCGCAGTGTGCCGCAAAGGGGGGGTCGGGGCACCGGATCCAGAGGATCCGACCTCTCCCTGCCTCGCGCCCGCCGCAGCTCGACGGACGCCTCCCCAAGTGCCCCTCAGGCCGGCTGCACGCCGACCGGGACCGCCTCGTCGACCACCTGGACGCGACGCACGCCGGCGATCCAGCTCGCATCGTCCAGCTTCAGGATCACCATCCCGAACCACCCGTACGCAAGTGCCAGCACGCCGGTGGCGACCTGGCCCACCGGGCGGATCGGCGCTCCCAGGAAGAACGCCAACTGCGCTGCGATCACCACGACAGCGAAGGCGCCCGGCACGAAACCGCTACGCCACAACGCGACGACCAAGAACAGGAATCCGAGCAGCCCGAGGGGTGCCTGGAGGATGAACGGCACCAGTCCGGGCATGACCTCGACCGCCCCGCTGATCTCAGCCGCACGCTGGACGCCAACCTCCCGAGCCAACGACAGGTCGACCATGTCGATGATCAGCATCCCCGTTATCGTCATCATCGCGGGAATCGCCAACAGGGCGCCGACGTGTGCGAGCACGACGCCACGACGACGGACGAGCCGCAACCAGGTGAGCATCATCACCACGGTGCACGTGAAGCCGACCCACAGCAGCGGCGCGGACAGCTGCACCAACTCCGGGTTGTCAACGAGGGAGGCGAGGTAGGCCTCCACACCATCACCGGTCGCCGGCGGGTCCGCCAGCATCCCTGCGAACGTGAACAATCCCGCCGCGATCGCAGCGAGACCGGCCACCGTGCGACGGAAGCGGACGGGATCGGACCAGATCTTCATCTGCAGCTCCTTGGAGATGTTCGATGCGGACGCTAAGCGCATCGAACCGATCCGACGTCCACGCGAGGGTGGAGGACCATCCACCCTCAGGTTGACCTCACGCACGTGCCCGATATCCCCGCAGTGGACCACGAACCACTGGAGAGACTCCGTCGATCGCGCAAGGAGGAGCCTTGATCGAACCACGCGCGACATCCATGG
>JAHWKY010000088.1 GCA_019347575.1 Actinomycetota bacterium
TCCCCCCTGCCCGGGCGGCGTCGTTGGTCTGCTCTTCCCGGCGGATCGCCTCGACGTCCCCCCGGAGCGCGTACATGCGCCCCGCCGGATCGTGATCGAGGTAGCGGTTGAGGGTGACATCGACCGCCATCGACACGATCTCGTAGGTCCGCCGGGGTGCCGCGTCGTCGCAGGACGCGCCTGCAACGACCGACTCGCCGGCCGCGGCGACCAGCTTGAGCCCCTCCGAATCGCCGTGCGCTCCGGTCGGGTGCTCGTCACCCGTCGTATGGTGCGTGTCGGTGGGGTGGTGGCCATCCTGCTCGTCGTCAGAGCGCTCGAGCCCCCGGTACGCCCCGGCGCGTTCACCCGTCTCCGGCCCATGGGTGTGGCTGGTGTGGTCGTGGCCGCCGAGACCGGTCCCGACCAGCCACGCCGCGGCCAGGGCCAGCCCGACCAGCAGCGGGGCAACCGGGGACGCTCCCGCACGAAAGCGTGCGCCGCGGCTGCTCACGTTCGAGTCCACGTGGTACCGGTCGCGGTCGTCGTCATCCGACCACCGTGACCGTGCCCTCCATATCGAAGTGGATCAGACACCGGTAGGGGTAGGTGCCGGGCTGGGTGAACGTCACGCTGAACCGGTCCGGAGGGGAGAAGCCGCTGCGCATGCCGCTGTTGAGGGTCCCCGATCCGTCCCAGCCGTCCGGATCCCCCTGGCGTTCCACCGCCAACTCGTTCTCCCGGACGCTGCCGTCGTCGTTGCGTTCGTAGAACGGCCTGGCGGCCTCGGGCGCGTTGAACGAGATCGTGTGGTCGCCACGGATGATCCACGTGACGGTGCCCTCGACCGGGACCTCGACCTCCTCCGGGCTGAACACGAGCAGCCACTCGTCCGGCGCGGCACCGAAACCGCCCGCTCGCATCGCCGCCATCACGTCGTGGTCGCCACCGGACAGCGGCTTCTCGACGCGGGGTCTGATGGCAGCGACCGCCTCCTCGAGCTCTTCGGCCCCACGGGCCGCGACGTCCGCGGGGTCGTCGGCGGGCTGTTCGGGCTCGACCACCTCGATCGTCCCCTGCATCTCATCGGTGTGCACGAGACACACGAAGGTGTAACTGCCCGGGGCGATGTCGTCGGCGAGCTCGAGGGTGTAGTCCTCCGCGCCGAGCAGACCTCCACTGTTGAACCAGGATTGTGTCCCGTCGAAGGGCACCGGGTCCTGTTCAGCCGTGGCGCATCCGCCCGTCGGCGGGCGGCCTTCGGTGAGGAAGCACGGCATGCTCGCGCTCTTCTTCGGTGCGGTACCGAAACCGCCGGCGTAGAAGCCACTCCCCGGGGGGGTAGGGCGGGTGGGGACGTCCGTTCCGAGCGTGACGGTGTGCGGCTCACCGTTCTCCGGACGCTGGAACACGATGGTTGCGCCAGGGTGGACGGTGAGGCGTTCCGGGAAGAAGTGCAGGAACATGCCGTTGAACTCGTCGGTCGATCCATCGACCCCGACCGCGTAGGTCTCCGTGGCCGTGTCCGGGGACGTAGGCCCGGCCGCATCTGGGGCCGTCGCGGGTGCCGACGCCTGGCCGCACGCCGCCGCCACCAGACCCAGCACCGCTACCGCCGCGGGCAGCCACCTGCTCGAACGCGAACACGCGTCGGACACGACCGATGCAGGTGATGCGCTTGCGCGGGTCATCTGGCCACCTCCCGGTGTTGCGCGGCGGCGTCGCGATGCGTCGCACGAGCTGTCCGCTGCACGAAGCGATGAGACGCCGCCACGTAGCCTCAGCCGAGATCCAGTGTCGCTGTCCGCAGCGCGAGAAGCATGAGCATCCGGTGCTCATATCCGGCCGCGCGCGACGTGAGCATGCGGTGCTCATGCGGGTGAGACGGCCTGCTGCCATGGTGTCAGCATGGACGAACTGCTAGCGAGGCTCCCGGGCGTGTACGCACAGTTCCTGGTGTTGCAGCGCGCCGGGAAGGTCGACACGGTGATCGCCGAGCGGCTCGGCGTCCCGATCGAGTCCCTACCCCTGATCGCGCGGCTCGCAGCTGCCAAGCTCGCCCGGCTCCAGGCGGAAGAGGCTGAGCGCAACGCCGCGGCGGACGTTGAACTGTCGTTGCGTTCCCCTGATGGAGCCGACCGGCACGCGTAAGGCGGGACTTGCCGAGCCCATCGGTCGCGCGCGATACTCGGGCCGGATCCGAGGACGTGGCATGCAGCCCGAGACCGCCTGGCCGCTGGTTGGTCGGGACGAAGAGCTCAGCGTGATCGCCGATCTGCTCGGCGAACCGGGTCCACGGGGGGTGGTGATCTCGGGCGCTGCCGGCACGGGTAAGACCCGCCTCGCTCAGGAGACGCTGGCCATGGCGCGCGAGGCCGGATCCGCGAAGCTACGCGTGGCCGGGTCCCGTGCGGCAGCGACCGTCCCGCTTGGGGTGTTCGCACCGCTACTGCCGGCCCGTCACGGTGACGATGCTGCCACGTTCGAAGGCCTCAGGTGGGCCGCGCAGGCACTCCTTGACCGCGCCCACGGTCGTCGGCTGGTGATGGTCGTCGACGATGCCCACCACCTCGACCCGGCATCGGCCGCGCTGACCCATCAGCTCGCACTCGACGGGCCAGTGACGGTCGTTGCCACGGTGCGTTCGGAAGAACCGGCACCCGATGCGGTGATAGCGCTCTGGAAGGACGGCTTGACACCTCGGCTGGAGCTACAGCCGCTGTCGCAGGAGGAGTCGGTGCGCCTGTTGCGGCTGGCACTGTCTGGCGAAGTGGAGATGGCCGCCGCACATCGGCTGTGGCAGGCCTCAAGCGGGAACCCGTTGTTCCTCCGGGAACTCGTGCTCGCCGCAGTCGATGGCGGGGTACTGGTCGAGGACCGTGGCGTCTGGTCCCTCGCCGGGCAACTGCAGCTCTCCCCGTCCATCCGGGATCTGGTCCGTCAGCGCCTGACCGGCGCGACGGCGGCCGATCGCACAGCCCTGCACACGCTGGCGTTCGCGTACGCGCTCGGGTTCCAGATGCTGCGGGCGCTGCATCCCGAGGCGGACCTGGAGTCGCTCGAGCGGCGGGGCATGATCCAACTCGACACCGACGGTCGACGCAGACCCGTGACGCTCGCACACCCGATGTACGGTGAGGTCCTGCGCGACCGGGCTCCCGGCACCACTGCGGTCACGATCGCGGAGCGCTTGACGACCGCTGTGGAGAAGCTGGGGGCGCGTCGCCGTGAGGACGTCCTCCAGGTAGCTGTGTGGCGGCTGGTGACCGGCGGAGTGGTGGAACCCGGGCTGCTGGCGACCGCAGCACACCAGGCCTACCACGCCGCCGACTTCGACCTGGCCGAACGCCTCGCACGAGCCGCCCGGGCCACCGGATCACAACCGTCCGTCGCCGTTCTGTTGGCACAGCTGCTCGACGAACAGGGCGAGCACGAGGAGGCCGAAGACCTGCTCGCGTCGGTGGATCTCTCGGCCATGGCGCCACCCCTCCAAGTGCGCGCGGCCCTCGCGCGAGCGGACAACTTGTTCTTCGGCCTGGGACGCGAGTCCGAGGCGCACGAGGTGCTCGCGGACGCCGAACGAGCCTGCGTCGACACCCCCGCCGGGGAACTCGTGGCCAACCGCGCTTGGTTCGAACTGCACGCCGGTCAGCCGCAGGCGGCGCTGGAACTGTTGACTGCTATCGGTTCGGACGACGTGCACGGTCTCGTAGCCGCGGACATCGTCAGGTCATGGGCCAAAACGCTGCTCGGCGACACCACAGCAGCGCTGCGCGCAGCCGAGGACGCGACACGTCGCGAGCAACCACCCGCGTATCCGACCGTGAGCCGGCACGAAGGCTTCCCCGAACTCGCACGGGGCTTCGCCCTGCTCCATGCCGGCCACCTCAACGAGGCGGAGCAGATCGCGCAAGCAGGACTCACTGCATCACTCCCCGCCAGCCCGACGTTCGTACAAGCCCGCTGGACGACGTTGGTCGCCGCGACCGCGCTCGAACGGGGACAACTGATCACGGCCGCCTCCTCCTTCCAACAGGCGGCCGCGCTCCAACGACGGCTCGGTCAGAACGGCCAGCTACGTGCGAACCTGTCCGGTCAGGTCGTCGCTGCGAGCCAGGCCGGAGCCGTGGCAGAAGCGATCGACACGATGAAGGAACTGGACCAGATCCCAGACAACCCGGAGCGGCTGCACGAGGCTGACGTCCTGTCCGCCAAGGCCTGGTTGTCGGCCGCTCGTGGTGAGCGCTCGAAGGCGACACGGTTGCTGGGCGAGGCCGCAGCGGCCGCACGCGGTCGTGACCTAGTGACCATAGAGGCGCGCGTTCAACACGACCGGGTTCGCCTCGGCGATCCCGTCGAGGCCGCGGCACGACTCGCACAACTCGCGGACCGCGCAGATTCCGGCGCCGTCCGAGCGCGCGCACAGCACGCAGCTGCGACCGTCGACGGATCCGCCGAGACTCTGGAGCATGCGGCTGCAGGCCTCGAGCGGTCGGGTCTGTGGCTGCTAGCGGCCGAGGCGTTCATGAGCGCCGCTACCGCGTACACCCGTGCGGGTCGGCGACGGGGGAACGCCTGCACCCACCGCGCAACAACCCTGCAAGAACGCTGCGAGTCGGCCCGCACACCCGCCTTGCTGCTCGAAGATCACGTCGCACCGCTCACCCCTCGAGAGCGGGAAGTGGTAACCATGGCCGCCGACGGCCTGCCGAGCAAGACCATCGCCGAAAGGTTGGTCATCTCCATCCGCACGGTGAACAACCTCATCCAACGCGCGTACATCAAGCTCGGAGTCCACAGCCGCGCAGAGGCTGCGGAAG
>JAHWKY010000089.1 GCA_019347575.1 Actinomycetota bacterium
CTTCTTCTATGCCGTCGAAGTCGATGCGAGCCAGGGATTCGAGCTCTGCCCGGCGGACGTGTGCGCCGTCGACGCCGGCCCGGCCGTAGAGCAAGCTCCGCCGGGGCCCAGGTTCCGCATCCTGGAGCAGTTCGAAAACCCGCTTCTCGAGCGCTACGGTACCTTCCTCGCCGCCAACGGCACCCCCTTCCACATGCACACGTGAACGGGGTCAGCGTGCCCGGCTGGTCGCGCCCTTGAGCTCGCCTGGAAGTCCTGGGAGTGCAACGCCGACGCGTAGTTGTGGTCGTGCTCAGGCACCTCGGACACCTGACCGCCGCTGGTGGGCTTGATGATGCGCCCGTTCGCCGTGGCGTTGATGACCAGCAGGGCCCACTCGGTCTCAGTCCACACCCCGTCGATCGTCACCCCCTGGTGCTCCTGGAAGCGCTTGACCGCCGCCTCGATGGACGGCCCGTAGCACCGTCCTGCGTCAGCTTCTCGCCGCGCCACCAGTTGAGCCTGGCCTGCGAGGCTAGGACCCGTCCGCCTGAGTCTCCACGTCGCATGTGTGTTCCCTTCTGGTCGAGGTCTCTGACCACGCCTGCGATGCCCCACGGCGAGCGGTCGTCGTACAACCGCGGGTCGGGCAGCACGGACACGTGGATGTGCTGGGCGTGCGCGTTCGGGCCTGTGTAAGGCTCGGGGGTCCACGGGGCCGGGTGGCCCGAGTGGTTCTTGTAGGACCGCCAGATCTTGCGCTCGTAGATGACGAACTTGACCCGGCGGTCGCGGCGGCCGACCGTCGCGGCGAGCACGAGGTTGCCGATGTGCTGGTCGTGGTCCTCGTCGGCGTCGAAGGCGGTCACGACCCCTTGACCGCGGGAGTCCTTCACCCACGGGTTGTGGTCGCTGGACCGGGAGGCGTGGTCGGGGTCGCCGATCCACCCGTCGGACAACTTGTCCCGCCCGGGACGGAAGGCGTTGACCTCGTCGCGGATCTGGTCGAGGCTCTCGGCGATGCGGTAGCTCACTGGCCGTCTCCATCCGGTCGTCTCGGTTCGCCGCCCATCTCACGCACCTGCCCCCGCAGCACGGTCACCTCGTCCCGCAGCTCGTCGATCTGCTGTTCGAGCTGGTCGATCTGTTGCGTGGCGGACCGCAACGTTGTGAACAGCGCGACGTTGGCGAGGAACACCGACGCGTCGAACAGCAGCGCGGTGACGAGCCAGAGCAGCAGCACCTTCTGCTGGGGAACCGGACGTGGGGAGGTGACGTATCAGTCTCGCGCAGGACCTTCATCACCTCACGTCGTGCGATCTCGGACGTGTCCTCACGCCGTACGTGGTCGACCCGACGTTCACCGGGCATCAGCACCACCGCCGTCGTCGAGGTCGATGCCTGCTTCGAGCAGCAGCCGCTTCCACCGTTCGACCGCCTGCAGGCAGCGACCCATGCCGGTCTTCACCGCATCGAGCTCCCCGCGGGTCTTGGACAGCTCCCCGCGCAGCCGGCCCTCTTCCTCGCGGACCCGGACGAGGTCCTCGGCGAGCCGCTGCAGCGCTTCGCCCTGCGCGTCGGTGACGGCCTGCCACTCCCCGGTGGTGGCGGTCTCAACCGACGCGTCTCCGTGACGTTTCTGCGCGAGGTAGGTCAGGATGGCGGTGATGATGCCTACGACGCCGGTGACGTAGGCGCCACATGCGAGCGGGTCCACTCACTTGACCCTCCGGCACGCGTCTACCACCGGTCCGGCTCGTCGACGCGGACCAGGGGCGTGCCGTCACGATCGCGTGGGGTCGGCTACCGGCGTCACCTTCGGTTCGGAACTGGTGACGAGCCCGATGAGGGCGCCGATGTTGATGGCCGACCCGCCGATGATGTGCACCTGGTCGACCGTCTCCGGAGCGATCCCGACCACGGTGGCGATGATGACCACCTCCGCGAGCACGCCGACCAGCACGGCACGGCGGCGGATGGGGTAGCGGTCGAACAGGTCTCGTAGACGTTGCAGCATCGACGGTCCTTCTGGCGGCTGAGTGCAGTGTCGACCGTCACCCGACGGGGCTGGCGGGACCGTGTCTGCGGGCCTCCAGCTCGGCAGGCTCCTTTATGCTCGTGCTCTCATGAGGGTGTTCGTGCTGTCAACCGGCCGGTCCGGGACCACGACGTTCATCGAGGCGTGCAAACACGCGACGAACTTCACAGCCGGACACGAGACCCTCGCCGACCAGGTCGGCAAGGCACGGTTCGACTACCCCGACCAGCACATCGAAGCCGACAACCGGCTGTCGTGGTTCCTCGGCGCACTCGACGAGACCTACGGCGACGGACCGCTGTACGTGCATCTGCTCCGTGACCGAGAGGCGACGGCAGACAGCTTCCTGCGACGGTGGGACTACCGCTGGCGGGGCGGGGTCATCGAAGCGTTCGCGCACGCACTGGTGATGCACGCCCCGGACTGGGCGGAAGGCGACCGGGCGGACGTGTGCCGCTGGTACGTCGACACGGTCAACGCCAACATCCGTCTGTTCTTGCGTGACAAACGGCACTTGACCGTCCGGCTTGAGGACGCAGCCTCGCAGTTCCCGGACTTCTGGCACACGATCGGTGGCGAGGGGGACCTGGACGCGGCGGTGGCCGAGTTGGCCGTCCGTCACAACGCCGGCTAGGTGCCGACCCATCGGCATGACCCGTTCGGTAGGCGGCCCCTACTGAGTGGGCTTACGTCCGTCGACACGCACGTTCTTGGCGGTGATGCGGGAGCCCGCCTCCTGCTCGATGACCGTGTTCGAGCCTTTGGACCGGAGACCGTCGACGTCGACGTCCCAGCCGGATCCAGCGTGGATGTCTGTCTGACAGTCTTCAAAGGTAACGTTGCGCATCGTCACGCTGGAAACCCTGTCCGACGGTAAAGGGCCGTCGCCTTCGCCTGCCAGCCGTGGCCCATCGGTGCGACTTGGGCGAGCGGGAACGTCGAACCCACGTCGAAGCCATCCAGTCTCGCACACTGGGCAAGGCGTCGGGTCATCGCGGCGCCGCAGAATCCGAAGCTTGGTGACGGTGTGCCCGCAGTCGCACTCGAACGTGTAGAGCGGCATGGTCGGTTACACCAACAGGGCTAGGGCCACGAGACCCGCCGTTACAAGTAGCGCCGCGGCTAGCCACGGAGCCCAGGTCGGAGGGTTGACGCGAACCGACTTCACGCTCGTGCGACGAAGCACCCCGTCGAAGACCGTCCCCACCCCGTGCGTCTCGATGTTCTCGAAAGTGGAGTCCTCGCTCGTTCCTCTCAGGAAGGTCGTGTCGGACTGAGATGTCGGCCAGACCGCGACCGCGAGCAGCGTCAGCGTGGCGGCGGCGACGAGAACGATTGCCCATATCGGCCAGTCGTCAACAGCCAGCAGTCCCACAGCAACCGAGAGCGCACCCAGTCCCGCCGCCCCGATACGCGCTGTAGATCCGATCTCGTATATCTCCTCGTGCGAGGAGACCAGTATGGACGCTCAACCCTGCGCGGACTAAGAGGCGTCGTCGGCTGGCTCCCAGCCGTCGGGCAGTCCGTCGTAGACCCGGATCGGCCCCTGCTGGGGCTTCGGTGTGCCGTCGTCGTTGCGAGGCTCGCGGGCGGGCCATCGGTCGTCGGAGTGCACCCCCCAGGTCGTACCGGATGCGTCGGTGTAGAGGGCCGGGTCACCGATGAGCACCTGGCCGTGCAGGTTGTCATCGACCTGCTGCGGGAGTCCACCCTCCTGTCCCGCCTCGCCGTCTGCGGTCCGTGCGGGTCCCCGCTGTGGGGACGCAACCCGACCGGCCCCGACGACCGGACCGCCTCCTACTACTGCTCCAACCGGTCTGCTGGCGGGGACCGGTGCGTGTCCATCTCGGTGCTGCGCGTCCACGGGATGGTCGTGCGGCTGCTCCTGGACCGGATCGGCGAGTCGGACCTGGCCGCGTCGTCCCGACGGGTGACCGGCCGGAAGGCCGACGCTGCGCAGCCCGACCCGGACCGGGCACGCGTCGACCAGCTGCGCGCTCAGGTCGACCGTCTCGAGTCTGACCGGCTCGCCGGCATGTACGACGACGCCGACGGCACCGCCGGTACGTCGCCACCCACCGTCGGCTCACCGACGAACTCGACCAGCTGCTGCAGGCCCGCGCACGGCGGCAGGCGGGGCGGTCACGTCCCGAGCTGGCCGAGGTCGTCCACGAGGTCGGTGACGTCGCCGCGGTGTTCGATGACGACGGACAGCGGGCCCGTCAGCGGGCCGTTCTGCAGGCGGCGGTGGAGCGCTCGTCGTCCATCCCGCCACAGGCGGCGGTTCGACCCGCGCCGGGTGTGCATCGTCGGGCGGGACGGGGCCTGCTGGGTCCACCTGGGGGAGGGCTGCCCGTGACGGTTCATCGTGCCTGGTGGAAGGGCACCCCCTTCCGCACCCACTGACGAGCCGTGGGTCACGGGTCCTGCTGACTACGCTCGCCGCGGTTCCGACGCAGGAGCGGTCGCGTGTCCTCATGGGGGAGCTTGCGGAAGGTGGACCAGGCCGGCTTCCGGCGGGTCGCGTCCACGGACCACTCGCCGGTCGGCGACCGGGTCCTGTGGTGGGTGTCGCGCGCCGGTGACTGGTCGGTGGTGTGGGTCGTGACCGCCTTGCTCCTCGCGATGTTCGGCGGCCGCCGTGGTCGCCGCGCCGCGCTGCGGGGATGGCTCGCGATCGCGATCTCGTCGGGAGTGTTCAACCACTCCATCAAGCTGCTGGTCCGTCGCGCCCGTCCCGACCTCGAGCTGGTCCCGTCCCACCGCCACCCCGTCAAGG
>JAHWKY010000090.1 GCA_019347575.1 Actinomycetota bacterium
GACCTCACGCGACTCTAGGCGCCCGGTGTCGCCGCCGATGGTCGGCGGGACGCACGCGCTGCTCTAGCGCAGGTACAGCGAATCGGTGCTCACTACCGTCGACCCGTGTCCGTCCGACTCCTGCTGCCGACCGACGTCTACGCGGCGATCCTCGCGCTCTCGTCGCTCCCGGCCGACGACCTGTCGATGCTGCCAGCCGGCCTGAGTTTGGTCGGTCACGCCCTCGAGTACGCCGTCCTGGGGACCGCGCTCCGCTGGGCCCTCGACGGCGTGCCGGGAGCGACCGCGGTGACACTCGGGGCGGTCGCATGCCTCGCCGGCATCGACGAGGCGTACCAGTCCACCGTGCCCGGACGCGATCCATCCGCCCTGGACTGGCTCGTGGATGTGACCTCGGGGGCGGTCGCGGCCACCGCGTTCGTCCGCGGGAGGGGCTGACCGCCGCACGCCCAAGGCTGTCAAGTGACCCGCACCGGGGCCTCCCACGTCATCTTCTGTGCGGCGCTGGGCCGTTACGCGCAGGGCCTCAGCCCCGGTTCGACACGGTCATCCACGGACACTCGTCGTGCCAAGTGTCGAGTGCGGCCCGTCTTGAAGGGCGGGGGCAGGCCCTGGCAAGCCGGACGAACTAAACGGATCTCGCCGCCGCGAAGACCAGACCGGCGAACGTCGCGTTCGCCCCGAGGAGGCTGAACAGCAGCACCCGGGTCTGGCGGTGGAACTCGCCGTACAACCCTCGAATGTCACCGTGGACCTCCGACCGCAGGCCGGAGATCTCCTCACGGAACTCCGACCGCACGACCTGCAGCTCGGCGTGCAGTTCCTCCCGGATCGTGCGCAGGATCCTCTCCTCGGAGAGCTGGAGGCGCTCGTCAAGGTACGTCCTGGTGACGAGCTTCCCCGTACCGATTTCCCGCAGATGCGACATCAGCGTCTCCGCGTGGTCGGCACCGAGCACCTGCTCGAGGCGGCCCTGCAGCGCGTGGCGTGATCGTTCATCGACCGCCATCGTGCCCTCCGGGAGGTCCGCTGACAACGGATGCACGGCACCCTCACGCAGCTCAGTGTTGGCGTCAATCGGAACGACCGGCGAGCTGTGGACAAGACCCGAACCCGTTGGACACCACCGGCGGAGACGCTCCGCTGTCGATCAGCCTGCAGATGACCGACGACGTCTCCGGGGTCAAGGACGGCTTCATCCGCTTCGAGAGTCCCTCCGGCAACCAGGCCGAGGGGACCACGGTGCCCACCCTCACGTCAGGGGACAAGTACTCCGGCACCTGGTCGGTCGACATCCTGTTCAGCGAGTACGCCGAATCCGGCGACTGGACCGTCACCACGTCGGAACCACCGACATCGCAGGCAACACCCGCTACTACTCCACCAGCGAACTGTCCGCGATGAGCCTTCCCACCACCTTGACCATCGTCTCGTCGCCTCAGACCACGATCGGGTCGGGACCGTCGGGGACGATCAACTCCGACATGGCCGGCAACACCGACCCGTCACCCGCCTCACGCACCTTCACCGTGGACACCACCACCCCGGACACCAACACACCCGCACCGGTTTCGCGTCTGTCGGGTGCGTCGCGATATGGCACCGCCGCCGCCATCGCGCTGCACCAGTTCCCGAACGGAGCGGAAACCGTCTACTTGGCCCGCGCGGACAACGTGGTCGACGCCGTCGCCGGTGGCGTGCTGACCGATGGACCGGTGCTGCTGGTCCCATCATGCGGACCGCTACCCGACGTCGTGATCGAAGCGCTCCGGGATCTCGACCCCTCCCACGTCACCGCTCTCGGTGGACCTACTGCCATCTGCCCCGATGTTCTCGCGGAAGCTGAGGCGCTTTAGGAGAACGATCCCGCCCTTACACCGAGCAGTCTCGGTCAAGAAGGTGGACATCCGTCGGCACCTCGTCGACCGAGGCATCGAGGCGAGGGCCCCACAGGACACGTATCAGCCGCAGCGGTGGTCCGCCATCCGACCTGGAGAGAGTCACCGACCGTGGAGCTCTCCGCACTCACGGTCGCCGCGACCACGGCCGAACGGCGAAGGGGCTCGCGCCGGAGGTAGGCAGGAGCTCGCAGGGGACGTCTGGAAGACCGACCACAGGAACGCGGCGAGGAGACGATCGTGGCGCGCTTGAGTACCAGGTGTTCGGAGCAGCGACGGCGAGGTTGGAGGTACCTGCGGACCGGCCTGGTGATCGCGCTGTCGATCGGGGCGACGCTCGCACTGGTGGCACCGGCCGCTGCGACGCCCGTAGCGACCACCGAGGAGGAGCGGGAAGCCCTCGGCCGGACCTTCCTCGAGCCGTCGAGCTCCGTCGACTACATCACGTTTGGCCGCGACGAGGCCACCGGCGTGTCCGAGTTCGTCGACGGGATGCAGCTCCTCGAGGATCTGTACCCGCGCTACCTGGAGTTCTCCACGATCGATGAGGAGCTGGGTGAGCCCAGCGCCGTGTCCACGGGGCAGGACGGAGTGGCTGCCTGGCACCCCGACGACACCGGTGACGGGCTGCCCTTCCACGTCGCGGTCCTGACCGACCGGTCGGTCCCCGATGACGACAAGCAGTACGTCGCGCTGATGGCGTCCCACCAGCTCGAGCCGTGCGGTCGGGAGGGGATCATCCGCACGATCGAGGACCTGCTGATCTGGGCGACCGAGGAACCGGACCGCACGATCGACGACGCGTCCGGACTCACCGGCGACGAGCACGAGCTGACCGCCCAGGAGGTGCTGGAACGCACCAAGATCTACGTCCTGTCGGTCAACCCGGACGGGTGGATCGTCGGCGACCACCGCGGCGGCACCTTCTCGCAGGACACCGGCGGCGGGTTCAACAGCAACCGGGTCGCCTACCAGACCGGGTGGGTCTTCCCGCCGACCGACGTGCTGTACGACAACGGCTACTCGGTGCTGACCGAACCCGAGGGCGCCGCACCGACCAAGTACCTACGGCAGGTCCGCGACGAGGAGCTCGGCGGGCGAGCGTTCGCGGCAGCGGCCGACGTCCACGGGCCGGTGCCGTTCGGCTACATCTTCCTGCACGACCAGGGCAACGATCCGGTGAAGCTCATCGGAGCCCAGGACCTCGCCACCCGGGTCGAGCAGAACATGGACGAGGTCCACGCCCGGTACGCGACCGAGCCCGGCGCCGAGGGGATCGAGCGGGCGGTCGGCGTCGCCGACGAGGCCACCCGCGACGAACGCGGCTTCTACCCGCTGCAGTGGGCCACCTACGGGCACATCTGGGAGACCTTCAACTACACGGTGTCGGCCAGCTGGGGCGGGTGGATGAACAGTGACGCGGGTCTGGACGCGACCAGCCTGTCGTACGAGATCAACTGCCGGCCCGGGCCGTGGGAGCCGATGGAGCAGCAGGTCCTCCAGGACAACGTCCGCGCGATCGTGCAGACCTACGCGGTGTGGGCTGCCACCCGTGACGAGGCGCCGACGCCCGCGCGCGACCTGGAGGGGCGGGTCGGCTTCCTGGACGTCCCGCGCGTGACCGACGCGGACGGCAACCCGTCCCCGCCGCCGGACGGCCACCCCGGCACGCCGCTCACCCCCCAGATCGAGCAGACGCCGTACGACGTGGCCAACGTCGACTACCTGCGTGACGTCCGGGAGCTGGTCCCCAACGACGTCGACGCGGTGGCGCCCGACGAGCTGGACGCCGCCCTCCGGTCACTCGATTCGTTCGTGATCGCGGACGCCACGACCAACGACGTCGACGCGTTGCGCCGGTTCGTATCCGACGGCGGCAACCTGGTGCTGACCGACGCGGCGCTGCAACTCCTCCCGGACCTGCTGGGTGAGGACGGGCTCGATCCGGACGTGACCAGCTCGTACGTCGGGTACGCCGACCTGGTCGACGACCACTGGCTGACCGAGGACCTGCACAGCTGGGCACGTCAGACCTACGACCCGATCGGCCTCGGCTACCCGATCCTCATGGAGCGCGACGCCTACTGGACCACCACGGAGGACTCGGGCACCGAGAACAGCGCCCCGATCTGGACCGTCGACCGTGAGGCGTTCGAGGCCGCCGACGGCGTGACCGCCGGCACGGTGGACCCGGCTGACGGCCCGAAGGGCGAGCGCGAGGGCGATAGCACCGACCGCGCCGAGATCGGCACGATCGAGCGAGGCGAGGGACGGATCGTGTTCTTCGGGGCGCTGCTGCCCCAGCCCACCGAGGAGTACGCCCACTGGTTCGGGCTCGACGCCTACACGGTCTCCATCGCGGGCCAGGAGATGATGCTCCGAGCCCTGACGTGGACGCGTGACACCGCGTCCGACGCGGGTCAGACACAGGCGCCGGCATCGGCCGACGAGGCGGACGACGAGCCATTGCCGGCCACGGGAGCGGACCCGACGCTGCCGATCGCCGCGGCGGTCCTACTGCTCGCTGCCTTGGTCGCACAGCGCTGCACGCGAAACGCATGGACGCTCCCCGGGAGGAACTGAACAGCGGCTCTGGTTGGAATCGGCCCCGCCGCAACACCGATGCCCAAACCACGACAGCAGCATCGGAACCACGGAGAAATTCTGGGGTTGTTGTCGTGAGCGGGATCGACGACGTCGATCG
>JAHWKY010000091.1 GCA_019347575.1 Actinomycetota bacterium
CCGCCGTCGGTCGTGGCGCCGGTCGGTTCGGTCGTGGTGTCCTCACCCGATCCTCCACATGCCGCCGCGAGGAGTGCGACGACGAGGACGATCGCCCCGAGGACACCGCTGCGGAAGTGCGTCCGCATGGGTATCTCCCTTTCCGTTGTCGGGAACCGACCCGGGTCCGGGCCGGGGCTGATACTACGCAGGTCGTAGAGGCAACCCATCAGCGCGGGGTGACATTCCGTGCGTACGTCACGCGGCCACGCTGGTCTCGATCATCACGTCGTCCCGGTCCATCTCCCGCAGACCGGCCGGCAACAGGGCGCGTTCCAGCCGTCCGAACGCCAGGTCAGCGAGGAACGTGAGTCCGGCGACGAGGATGGCGCCGGCGAGCACCTGATCACGTGCAGCACGCCCCTGTGCGAACCCGTCGACGATGTAGCGCCCCAGCCCTCCGGATGAGCCGATCACAGCGATCAGGGGGACCGTCGCCATGACCTGCAGGAACGCGATCCGGATCCCCGCCAGGATCACGGGCGAACCCAGCGGCAGCTCCACATCGAGCAGGAGCTCCGTGGACGTCATACCCATGCCACGCCCCGACTCCACCGTCGCGGCATCTGCGCCTCGGACCCCGGTGTAGGTGTTCGTGAAGACAGGAGGCAACGCGAGCAGCAGCAGCGCGACGACGCCTGGCCAGAACGAGACCGCGACGCCCCACCGGATCGCGAGGAGCGCCGCGACGACCAGCACGCCGAACGAGGGGACGGCCCGTCCGATGTTCACTACAGCCGTGGCCAGGAACTCGGCTCGGCGCTTGTGGGCGAGCCACGCGGCGCTCGGGACCGCGAGCACGACGGCGATCGTCGTCGGGATGATGGCCAACTGCAGGTGCTGGACGATCCGGAAGGGGATCGTGCGGTCTCCCCAGCCCCACAGCGCGGGATCGGTCAGCCAAGCGGCGGTCTCCCGCAGCAGCTCGATCACGTTCAGCCCTCCGTCCGGCTGGCCCACGGGGTGAGGATCCGTTGGATCATGTACAGCACGAGATCGAGTCCGACCGCGACGATGACCGTGCCGACGAGCCCGACGAACGCCTCGGTCGGGAAGATGATCGAGCGGCGGAAGGCATCGAGGATGAAGTGCCCGAGACCGCCCCGCCCCAGCAACGCGGTGACGGTCACGAGCCCCACCACCGTCACCGTGGCGATCCGCAGTCCGGCGATGATGACGGGCAGGGCGAGCGGGAGTTCGATCTCCAGGAACCTCCGCGGACGCTGGTAGCCCATCCCCGTCGCCGCTTCGAGCGTGTCGGGGGGTACCCCGTCGATCCCCGTGACCATGTTGCGGACCAGGATCAGCAGCGTGTACGTCGTCAGCGGGATCACCGCGGTCCAGACGCTGAACAGCCCGAGGAACGCGGTGAGGAGGGCGAAGGCGGCGAGGCTCGGGATCGTGTACAGGACCGCGGTGGTCTGCGCGATCGGTTCGTACAGGTGCCGCCAACGCAGGGACACCACCGTGAGGACCAGCGCGATCAGCAGCCCCAGCCCGACCGGCACGGCGGTGAGGAACAGGTGCTCCAGCGTCCGTTCCCAGATATCCGACCGATGGCTCAGGATCCAGTCCCACCGGATCAGCGGGTCACCGCTCTGGGCGAGGAGGGGCGTCAGAGCCACAGTTCGGCGCTGATCTGCTCGACACGCAACATCCCCACGTACACGTCGTCCGAGTAGACGATCGCGACCTGGTTGCGGGTGTTCACGACGGCGTCCAGCGCTTCACGGAGGCTCGAGCTCGACTCGATCCACACCCGGAAGTCGCGCGTCTCGTGCTCGCCGACGGGACGTCCCGGTTCGAGATCGGAACCCCAGATCCACCCCCGCATGCGTTGACCATCGAGCACGCCCACCCAGGTCGAGTCGTGCTCCGCCATGACCCGTTTGGCCTCCTCGACGGAGGCGCTCGCATCGACGACCGGACCGCGTTCCAGTTCGAGATCGGTCACGGGGATCAGGGATAGACGCTTCAGACCTCTCTCGGCACCGAGGAAGTCCTCGACGAAAGCGTTGGCGGGCTGGGCCAGGACCTCCCGAGGAGGGGCGTACTGTTCGAGGACGCCCCCGACGTTGAGGATCGCGATCCGGTCACCCAACTGGATCGCTTCATCGATGTCGTGGGTGACGAACACGATGGTCTTGCGCATCCGGTCCTGCAGAGCGAGGAGCTCCTTCTGCAGGCGTGAGCGGACGATGGGGTCGACCGCACCGAACGGTTCGTCCATCAGGAGCACCGGAGGATCGGCGGCCAGGGCCCGGGCTACCCCCACACGCTGGCGTTGGCCTCCGGACAGTTCGGCCGGGTAGCGATCGCGCATCGACGCGTCGAGCCCCATGACCTCGATCAACTCGTCCACGCGGTCATCTATCCGCCCGTCATCCCACCCGAGCAGCCGGGGGACCGTCGCAACGTTGTCTCGGATCGTCCGGTGGGGGAAGAGCCCGATCTGCTGGATCACGTATCCGATGCCACGGCGGAGCTCGTGGGCCTCCTGCGAGCGGATCTCCCGACCGGCCACGTGGATGGAACCGCTCGTCGGTTCGATCAACCGGTTGATCATCTTGAGCGTGGTGGTCTTGCCGCACCCCGACGGGCCGACCAGCACCGCGATCTCGCCCTCGGGGACCTCGAACGACAGGTCGTCGACGGCCGGCTGCGACATGCCGGGGAAGACCTTGGAGACGCCATCGAGGCGGATCATCGTGTCGCCCACGTCGCTCCCCGGCTCTGGGTGGTCCGGTCGCCCCGATTTCAGGGTAGACAACCCGACGATGTCGGCAGGTGTTCCGTCCCCTCTTGCGACGGTGTTACATGCTGCGTACAGTTGTCGCATGACTGACGCGGGAACACATGACCGGATCCTGGACGCGACGATCCGAGCCATCGCCACGCACGGCCTCTCGCGCCTGTCGGTCGAGGACGTCGCCTCCGAAGCGGGCGTCTCGCGCCAGACCGTCTACCGCTACTTCGCTTCGCGTGATGACCTGATCCGCGCGGCGATCGTGGGGGAGGAGCAGCGGCTGATGGAACGCATCGGCGCCGCCGCACGCCGTCATCCGGATCTCCGCCCCTCGGTCGAGGCGGCGATCCTCGAGGCGCTCCGGGGTGCGCGAGAGCACCCCCTGCTGGATCGACTGCTCGCAACCGAACCCGAAGCGCTGTTGCCGGCGCTCCTGCACGGTTCGGGGCCGGTGCTGACCGCTGCCCTCCCCGTCCTCGAGGACCTGATCTCGGAGCGGATCCCGCATCTTTCGCCGGCGCTCGTCCACCGCGCCGCCGATGCCACAACCCGTCTGCTCGTGAGCTACGCGGTCAACCCGACCGACGAACCCCTCGAACAGGTCGCCGCCGAACTGGCCGACCTGCTGGTCCACGGCCTGAAGGCCGAGTGAAGGAGAACACCGTGTCGACCCACCGTTACGCCCTGCCCGTCGAGGAGACCCAATGGCGGATCCCCGGCCACAGCGAGGCCGTGTTCAACTGGGAGTACGACGAGGGGCGCCACCGCCTCCTGAACCTCTACGAGAAGGGGAAGGAGAAGCAGTGGAACGCCAACACGAGGATCGATTGGTCCCTGGACGTCGACACGACCAACACCGACGTGATGCCCGACGAGTACGTGCCCATCTTCGGATCCCCGACCTGGGAGCGCCTGTCGCGTGACGAGAAGAACGTGGTCCGCCACCACATGGCGACCTGGATGAACTCGCAGTTCCTGCACGGGGAACAGGGTGCGCTGATCTGTGCGTCCAAGATCGTGCAGACCGTCCCGGACGTCGACTCGAAGTTCTACGCCGCCACGCAGGTCATGGACGAAGCCCGCCACGTCGAGGCGTACTCGCGCTACCTCAACGAGAAGCTGGAGATGGCCTACCCGATCAACCCCCACCTTGCGACCCTGCTCGACCAGACGATCACCGACGGCCGGTGGGACATGACCTACCTGGGCATGCAGGTGATGATCGAGGGGGTCGCTCTGGCGGCGTTCTCGATGATCCGGGACTTCACGCAGGATCCGCTCGGCAAGTCCCTCAACGCCTACGTGATGCAGGACGAGGCACGTCACGTCGCCTTCGGCTCCCTGGCCCTCCAGGACGCGTACGCGGAGCTGACCGAGAAGGAGCGCGAGGAGCGCGAGGAGTTCGTCGTCGAAGCCTCCTACCTCCTCAAGGACCGGTTCCTCGCGGAGGAGGTCTGGGAGAACCTCGGCTTCGACACCGAGGAGTGCGTCGAGTACGTGGACAACGCCCAGCTGATGGGGGAGTTCCGCAAGGCGCTCTTCTCCCGTGTCGTCCCGACCG
>JAHWKY010000092.1 GCA_019347575.1 Actinomycetota bacterium
GACGACAAGGGGCGTGGTGGCATGTACGTCACGTCGCTGTCGCGTGCGTCGATCCGCGAGGCCATGCAGGCACGGCGGTTCTTCGCCGCTCGCGGCAAGGGCATCCGCTTCGACGCGACCGCGAACGGGGCACGCATGGGCTCGACCCTGCGCCACCGGCGCGGGCAGGTCCGCTTCCTCGTGGACCTCGACCGGGGTCCGGCGTGGTACGGCAAGGTCGTCAACATCCAGGTGCTGATGACCGGGACGCCGCTGCCGCGCCTGGTCGACGCCTTCGAGCATCCGCTGCCAAGCGGGCCGCGAGAGCGTCTCTTCGACGACCCGCGCGGTCTCCGCATCGCCGAGCGCGAGCCGCGCGCCGTCCCGGTGCTGCCGCATCGGCCGGACGGCCCCCGGCCTCGGCCTGATGGCGGAGGGGTTGCCGCAGAGAAGTATCCTGTCCGGGCCGTCGTGCCCTTCGGTGGCAGTGGGGGATGACCATCCCGGAGGTGTGGACGTGGAACTGGCGACCGGTCAGGCGCTTTTTGTCCTGGCCCTGCTGACGCTCGCCGCGATGACGGCGGCGCTGCTACTCCCGAGCAACGGCACCACTACGGTGGTGGCAGCCGAGGCCGACGCTCTCCGCAACCACCGCAGCGTCCCCGAGGGGTCCGCGGACACGGACGCCCGCCCGGCGGGCGAGGCGCGCACGGCCGACACGGTCGGCGGGCGGGCCGAACAGCGTCGCGCGGCAGAGGCCGAGACGCACGGAGACGACGTATCCGAGGAGCGGGAGACCGGGAGCGGTCCCGCCGGCGAGCAGTCCGACGACGTCCGGGAGTCCGAAGCGGCACTGCGGATCGTCGGTGAGAAGGACGAGGCAGCGCTCGACGAGCAGCGCGAGGAGAAGGCGGACCGGAGGAAGAAGGCTGCCGAGAAGAAGAACAAGAAGAAGGAAGCCCAGGAGGCTTCGTCCCCGTTCCCGGAGGGTCCGTCACGGCTGTTCGCGCGCCACGACGGCATGCACCTGTTCACGCCGAGCGCGGACCCGGTGCGGATCGGCTTCCACGAGGCCGCCTACCGGACCGCGGTCGGGATGATCCCCCTCGGGCGGGCGCTGGCGAACGACAACGGCGGCAAGTACCAGCTGCCGCCGCTCACGCCGACGGACCAGCAGTACCTGGTCCTGTCGAGCCGCGGCAGACCGCACCACGCGACCTCCGCGGTCGACATCGTCATGCGTCCCGGGGAGCCGGTCCGATCTGTGGTCACCGGGATGGTCGTCGAGGTCAAGCCCTACATGCTCTACGGCGTCCACCCCGACGCGATGATCCGGATCCGGTCCGTCGAGGACAACGGCAAGATCGTGACGATGCTGCACGTGACAGGCACGCGGGTGCACGTCGGTCAGCAGGTGCTGGCCGGTGAGACGATCGTCGCGGACTCGGCGACCTCCTTCCCGTTCCTGTCGCAGATCGACTACTACCTGGGTGGCGAGCCGCATCCCCACGTGCACGTCGAAGTGAAGCGCGGCTAGGTACTGGGCCAGAGGTAGCCTCCAGTCACGGAGGGTTGGCCGAGTCCGGCTGAAGGCACCGGTCTTGAAAACCGGCGTGGCGCGCGAGCGTCACCGTGGGTTCGAATCCCACACCCTCCGCCCTGGTTCGGTTCAGCGCCACACGTCGCCCATGACGTCCCCGTCGTCGACGTCCAGCCCGCCCATGTCGGCCAGGCGGGCCGCGTGTGCCTGCCGCTTCGCGAGACGGACGACCTCAGCCAGCGCCTCGTTGACGGTCTGCTCCGTGGTGTCCGCGCCGAGGATCTCGCGGGCACGGTCGAGGGCGCCCTCGTCGATGTCGATCAGCTTCTCGGTCACGTCGCCCTCGCCGAGCGGCGCGGTGCGTACGGATGGTGCCACGAACCCCGTGGTACCGTTCTGCCAGGATGCCACTTCCCCGCGGATCCGCGGGAAGACGTCACATCGATCCTTGCGGGGTGATCGGAACCGCTGGTAGGCCATGACGCGGACCGGAGGAGCATCCGATGTCGATGACGGAGCGCGAGAAGGCCGATCTGCTCGGGTCGGTCCCGCTGTTCGCGTCGTGCACCCGGGCGGAGCTCAACCACGTTGCGCAGATGTCCGAGGCGGTGCACTTCGACGACGGCCAGACGCTCGTGGAGGAGGGGGAGGACGGTGGAGGCTTCTACGTCATCGTGGACGGCTCGGCCGCCGTGGCCCACGCCGGTGAGGAGGTCGCCGAGCTCGGGCAGGGCGAGGTCCTCGGGGAGCTCGCCCTGCTGCTCCAGGCACCGCGGACGGCGACGGTGACCGCGACGGAGGAGGTGCGGGCGCTACGGATCGATCCGCGTCGGTTCCGTTCGATGCTCCTCGAACACCCGAAGGTGGCGGTCAAGCTCCTCGAGGTGCTCGCCGGCCGGCTGCGCCTCGTCGAGGGACGCGACCGCGATCAGTAGTGGTAGGGGAACCCGGTCCAGTCCGGGGTCCGCTTCTCGAGGAACGCGTCGCGCCCCTCTTGCGCCTCGTCGGTCATGTACCCGAGCCGGGTCGCCTCGCCCGCGAAGACCTGCTGGCCGACCAGGCCGTCGTCGATCAGGTTGAACGCGAACTTCAGCATCCGGATCGCCATCGGGGACTTCCCGCAGATCCGGCGAGCCCAGTCGAGCCCGACCTCCTCGATCCGCTCGTGCTCGACGACGGCGTTCACCATCCCCAGACGGTGGGCGTCGTCGGCGGAGTACTCGTCACCGAGGAAGAAGATCTCGCGGGCGAACTTCTGGCCGACCTGCCGGGCGAGGTACGCCGATCCGAACCCGCCGTCGAAGCTGGCCACGTCGGCGTCGGTCTGCTTGAAGCGTCCGTGCTGGCGGCTGGCGATGGTGAGGTCGCAGACCACGTGGAGGCTGTGCCCGCCTCCGGCCGCCCAGCCGGGGACCAGGCACACCACCGCCTTCGGCATGAACCGGATCAGACGTTGCACCTCGAGGATGTGCAGGCGACCGCTGCGGGCGGGGTCGACCGTCTCGGCGGTGTCGCCCTCGGCGTACCGGTAGCCGTCCTCGCCGCGGATCCGCTGGTCACCGCCGGAGCAGAACGCCCACCCGCCGTCCTCCGGGGACGGCCCGTTGCCGGTCAGCAGGACGCAGCCGACGTCCGGGCTCTGCCGGGCGTGGTCGAGCACCCGGTACAGCTCGTCGACCGTGTGCGGGCGGAAGGCGTTGCGGACCTCGGGGCGGTCGAAGGCGACCCGGACGGCGCCGACGTCCCTGGCGCGGTGGTAGGTGAGGTCGGTCAGGTCGAAACCGTCGACCTCCTCCCACACGTCAGCGTCGAAGAGCTCGGAGACCATCGGCACGTCCTCCCACATCGGGAGCCCGCAGCGTAGGCGCGCCCCGCCGGGTACCGGGAAGGCGCCAGGTGCCGCAGGCCGGGGTGGTAGACCTCGCCATGTGACTGACGGACGTGACACCGGTTGGGTCCGACGCGCTGCCGTGGGGATCGGCGGGGGCGTGGGAGCGGGCCTGCGTGTCCTGGTGGCATCGACGGTGCCCGCCGGGCCGGGTGGGTTCCCGCTCGCGACGTTGGCCGTCAACCTCGCGGGGGCGCTGCTGCTCGGTCTCGCCCTGGGATGGCTGCTCCCGACGGGGCGGACCCGTCTGACCTCGATGGTCTGTACGGGACTGCTCGGGGCGCTCACCACCTTCTCGACGTTCGCGGTGGAGGTGGTGGACCTCGTCGATGGGGAGCCGTTCGTGGCGCTGGCCTACGTGTCCGTGAGTCTGATGGCCGGGCCGGTCCTGGCACGCGCCGGCCTGCGGTGGAGCCGGGGATGGTGACCGCGGTGCTGGTGGTCGCGGCAGGGGCGGTCGGCGCCCTGCTCCGCGATGAGGTGGTCGGGCTCGTCCATCGGTGGCTCGAGCGGTCGGGGCTGCGGGCCATCGCGATCGTCAACCTCAGCGCCGCACTGCTCGCCGGCGCGGCAGCGGGTGCCGCGCTCAGCGGTCCCGCGCGGCTCGTGCTCGTCGGGGGCCTGCTCGGCGGCTACTCGACCTACTCGACGTGGATGGTGGAGTCCGTCATGGTCGGTCGGCGCCGCGGCCTGGTGAACGTGGTCGGTCAGGCCGCGGCGGGTGTCGTGCTGGCCGGCCTCGGGTGGGTCCTGGGCGTCGCGCTCAGGAGCTGACGAGCGTCGCCTTCACGCTGATGTCGGTGCCGGCGAGCGCCTTGGAGACGGGACAGCCGTC
>JAHWKY010000093.1 GCA_019347575.1 Actinomycetota bacterium
GCAGCTCGCTGCCGAGCTGAAGGAGAGCGAGATCTATGTGGCGCGGATCCACTCGCATCCCGGGCTTGCCTTCCACAGCCCGACCGACAACTCGAACCCGGCGCTGACATTCGACGGCGCACTCTCGATCGTGGTGCCCTACTTCGGACTCGGTCTCCGCCACGGACTCGATGCATGCGCGGTCCTTCAGCGCCACGCTGGTCAGTGGCTCGACCTTCCACCCGGCGCTCGGCGCGAGGCAAAGGTGACCTTGCGATGAGCGACCTTCGCCTGGCACTCGGCATGGACACCACCTCCGCGGCAGCTGCCCAGGTGACCGCGGCCCTCGATGAGGTCCGCGTGGTGGTGCGCCTTGCGTCCGGCCTCGACCCGCGGGCAGCACTCGCCGCAGGTGCGCTCGTGTCGATGGTGGCCCGCCTCCACGCGCATGTAGACATCGACGGCGATGCCTCCTGCGACGTCAACCCATGGGCGGCAAAGAGCGTCACCGACGTCCTCGGCCGCGTCGCGGCTCATCGTCCCGCCGCTGCCTCCGAGCCAACCCGAGACCTCGTCGTCGCCGTCGGCCTCCCGGAACGCGGAGACCAGACCGGCCAGCACCTCGCCGTTCAGGGCGTTGCGGGCATCCGGGCGGTTGATCGTCACGGTGAGCACCGGGCCCCGGCGTTCGGTGAGCACGACGTCCACGCAGCAGACCTTGTCGTCGACGGAACGGCGGCACCCTAACCGTCTCACCTCGGCGTCGGGTACCGGCCGTGGCTGTCCGGGCTGGCACGATGCGCACGTCGACGAGCTGGAGGACCGATGGCGCTGCCGCTGATCGAGGCGATCGAGGAGGGCAAGCCGGACGGTGGGGAGTACGACCACTCGTCCCTGTTCGTCGTCTCGACGGCCGGGGCGATCCTGTCGCGCACGGTCCGGCAACGGCTGGAGGAGGTCCTGGGCCAGATCATGCTGATCGACAGCTTCGGCTCGACCGAGACCGGCTACAACGGCGCCGCGACGCCGGACTCGAGCCCGGACTCGGGCCTGCGGTTCACGATGGACGACGACGTCGCCGTGATCGACGACGACATGGAGTTCGTCGAAGCGGGCTCGGACCAGGAGGGTTTCGTCGCCCAGACCGGCTACATCCCGGTGGGCTACTACAACGACCCCGACAAGACGGCCGCCACGTTCCCCGAGATCAACGGGCGCCGCTGGGTGCTCATGGGCGACCGGGCGCGGGTGGACGAGGACGGCACGATCCACGTGCTGGGGCGCGGGGCCGTGTGCATCAACTCCGGCGGCGAGAAGATCTTCCCCGAGGAGGTGGAGGCGGCGCTGAAGTCCCACCCGGCGATCGCCGACGCGGTCGTCGCCGGCGTCCCAGACGAACGCTGGGGCGAGCGCGTGGCGGCGGTCCTCCAGGTCCGCAAGGACGCGGACGCGCCGTCGCAGGAGGAGCTCGAGGCGCACCTCGACGGACGCGTCGCTCGGTACAAGATGCCGCGCGTCACCACGGTGGTCGATCAGATCGAGCGCTCACCGGCGGGCAAGGCCAGCTACGAGTGGGCCCGCGGCGTGCTGCGCGAACACGTGCGGGGCGCCTGACATCGTCACACCCACTCACGCGACCCGTGACGGGCCAGGCTCCCGCGCAGCAGCGCCCCGACGCCGATGAGGACGAGTGCCGTCCCGACGCCGCCGCCGGTCGCCGGTAGCCCCGGCGCGTCCGCGCGCGACCGGTCAGCCGACCCGGGGGCCGAGAACGTGACGGTGTGGTCGCCCTCGGGGACGTCCAGGGTCGCTGCCGCCGGTGCCGTCCCGACGCGTCGCCCGTCGAGCAGCACGACCGTGCCGTCCGGCACGCCGGTCAGCGCGAGGCGTGTCGGCCCGTCGGTCGCCACCGCGACCTCGGCGCCGGACGCGGCCGTGTCCAGTGCGGCGTCGTCCACGTCGACCTGGAGGGACGCCACCCCGGCGAGCTCGAGCGAGATCGACGGGGTGGTGGGTCCCGGCTCACCGACGGTCCAGTCGAGACGCTCGCGGACGGCGGGGGAGGGGGCGGCGTCAGTCAGGACCGACCGGGTGCGCACGAGCTCGTGCTCCGGCTCGGCGATCGCGGACGACCGCGCCCGCACCTCGGGCGGCCCGGCGGCATCGTCGCGCGCCCGGAGGTCCGACAGCCACCACGCCCCGTCGGGGCCGATGCCGAGCTCGTCGTCGACGTCGGCCGGGAACCACGTGTAGTCGATGCGGGCGGGGCGTCTGGGCGCGGTGCGGTCCTCCTCGCCGGCCCACGTGACGAGCTGCCGCCACCCGTCCTTCAGCGAGTACGCGACGCGGTCCTCGGTCGGGTGGACGTCGAACACGTACCGGTGACCGAGCTCGTCCAGCCGCGCGATCGTCTCGCGCGCCTGCGTGATCGGGACGAGCTGGTCGAGCGCACCGTGGTCGTGGTAGTAGGGGATCGACCGCAGGTTCGTCGCCAGCGGGAGGTCGTCGCGGGCGGCGGACGACAGCAGGAACATCCCGGCGAACAGGTCCGGGTGCATCGCGGCGATGCGCCACGCGCCGAACCCGCCCATCGAGTACCCGCCGATGACGGTGCGGTCCGGGTCCAGGGCGACGTGGCTGGCGACGTCGTGCCACACCTCCCACAGGTCGAGCTCGGCGACGTCCCGGTACTGACCGTCGGGGCCGCGGCCCAGGGTCGTGACGCACACGGATCGGCGCCCCTCGCACAGCGCACGCAGGGTGTCCGGTGCCGTCGCCGCGTACTGGTTGTGGTTGATCGTGAAGGAGTGGAGGAGCCACGTCAGGGACGCCGGTTGCGCGGGGTCGCGGTCCGACGGTATCCAGACGCCGTAGGGCTGCACCCGTCCGAGGTAGTTCGGGGCGCCGTCGGAGGTGGAACCCTCGCCCTGCACGCGCCCCTGGCCGAGCTCCACCGACGACACGTACCAGCGGTTCGACCAGCCGGTCGGCGCGGGTTCAGGATCGGTCCGCCCGTCCGCGAGCACACCCCAGTCGAGCTCCAGTGCGAACGGTGACACGTTGCGGGCCGACAGCGCCTCCGCCTGCGAACGGTCGAACCAGAAGTTGTGCTCGGCGGGTTCGTCGTCGTACCCGCGGTACCCGACGTTGTACAGCGACGCGCCCCCGGGCAGCGCGCCGTGCTCGGGCGTCAGCTGGAGGAACTCGTCCCCGTCCTCGTCGGCCAGACCGGCCCCGACGCGCAGCGTCCAGGTCCCCGCGACCGGCAGCGCGTCCCGCGGGACCGACACCACGAAGCTGCGGGCTGCGAGGTCCACGTCGTGGGTGCCGCCCAGGTCGCCGACGGGCGTCCGGTCGCCGGTCCCGAGGTCGAGCAGCCACGCGCCCGCGCCGGAGACGAGCAGCGCCCGGTCGATCCCGGCCGAGGACACGTTCGCCCCGGCCGGCCACGCGGCCACGCCGGTCGCGGGGTCGGCGTCGGTGTCCACGACGAACGCGGCGAGGGGGACGGACGCAGCCGCAGCACCTCGCGCCCGTCGCGACGCCAGACGCACGTGGCCCGGCCGTCACCGTGCCGGATGTCCAGGTCCTCGACCGTCTTCGGGAACCCCCAGATCTCGCGACCCGCCACACAGCTGAACGGCTGGTCGACCGGCAGGTTCACGATCCACGTCGACAGCCGTCCGCGGACGAGACCGACGAGGGCTCGGACGGCGGCGCCCCAGCCCCGCCGGCGCACGACCAGCGCGACGGACAGCTCGTCGTAGTCCCCGAGATCGTTGTCGCGGTAGTCGATCATCGTGAGGACCAGCAGCGCCCTGCCGGGGAGCGGAGCCACGGTCGCGAGGTCGTCGTCGGGCAGCAGCCGTCGAGCCGCGCGTGCGTCGACGAGGAACGTCGCCGACGCGGCGGAGGCGTCGCGCACCTCGCAGGGCAGCGGGACGGTCCGGCCCTCGACGGTCGCGGTCGCCCGCATCACCGCAGCAGCAGGCGCGTGGCCGTGCGCAGCTGCCCCTCCAGCTCGTCGATCGTCGCGCGCCCCGACTGCCACTTCAGTATCGACGAGAACCACACCTGCTCGAGGACCATCGCAGCGGTCCGGTCCTCGTCGTCCGGCTCGCGGTCGGAGCCGGCGATCGCCTGCGAGATCGCGTCGGTCGTCGTGGTGGTCACCCCGTCGACCTCCTCGGCCACGGACGCGTCCGCGAACATCAGCGCCCGCGTCATCGCCGAGGCCAGCC
>JAHWKY010000094.1 GCA_019347575.1 Actinomycetota bacterium
CCGCTTCAACCAGTCACCGGCCGAGACCTTGCCGGCATCCGGGTGCGGGTCGCCGAATCCGAAGTCGTTCGGGACACCGGCTATCACATCACCGTCCGGTCCGAAGAACGCGAACAGGTGGGTGTTGTCCCACCCACAGGCGTCCTGAATCGCATGGTGCAGATCGAGGAAGCTGGCACGATCACGCAGCAGGAACCGCCGCCAGATCCTCGGGCTGATCTCATCGAGACTGACCTCGACGTCCAGATAGGCGAGACGCGGCACCCGTCCCCCTCACGTTCGGCACCTACTCGCCCGGACGGTAGCCCGGCAGGCTGTGCTCAGCAGGATCGCTGGAGGGCCAGGTAGGCCGTAGAGGCGGAAGCCCCGGGCGTCGGTGATGATGCTGTACCGGAGGTGGTCCTGGTACTCGGTCACAGACCCCAGCGGCTGGAGCATCTCGAAGGCGCCGTGCGAGGCCCAGAGCACCCCCGCCATCAGCGCGGCTGCACCCGACCACGGCGCGAGGCGGGTTTCGTCCGTTGTCATGCTCGATCTTGGGGGGTGGGACGGGGCCCGTGATGAGCGGCGGCGGCTCCCAGGGCTCTACGCGTCGACCCCCTGGCATGTGCAGCGTCAGCGGCGGTCTCGACACGTGAGGTCCACAGTGCGTAGCCAACGGCCATCCAAGCCAGACCGAAGGGAAGGCCGAGCCAGGCTGCGTGGGTCTGCTCGTTGAACCCGGCCATCGCAGCCATGCCCAGAAGGAGGGCGATCGACGCCCACCGTGGCAGAACGCCGGAGCGCAGCACCGAGACGCCGAGCAGGACGAGGCCGATCACCAGAGCGCCGATCCCGGGTATCACGAAGTGGGGCATGAGCGGGAAGTCACCCTCGTACAGCAACGCCTGGACCAAGCTGGCGACCACGAGCGTCGAGATACCGAGGATGCCCAGCACCCCGCCAGCTCGACCGGCCTTGCCGAACCGTCCTGCCCTGCGTACCAGCACGACGAGCGCTACGGCCGTCACCGTGAAGAGGATGAGCGCAGCGAGGGTAAGGATCCCCTCGGCGGCGCTGGACGCTCGCATGGGTCGAACCGCGCACTCGTCAGCGACACATCCCAGGGGTCTCGTCGCGTGCAGGACCGTGCTGACGATCCACAGCGCGCCGCCGACCATGCCCGCGGCGCCGGCCCAGCGAACCCCGCTTGCAGCCGTCGGCGTCCCTCCGGTGCGACGGCGGATTGTGCCACGGATGCGTGTCCGACGCACGTCCGCGTGGCGTCCGCTCCTGAGGAGGTGTCGAAGTTCGCTCGGACGGGTGGCCACCCGATGCGTGCCGTGGGGTGTGGGACTCGGTGGATCGACGCTCGTGATCCGGTCCAGATGGGGTAGGAGGACAACGTTCCGACCAAGTCCGACGCCCGCCTCATGAGGGCGCAGCTTGGATCGCTGGGCCTGCGGTCTAGACGACGGTGGCGCGGCTCGGCTTGGGCATACTTCGGAGGTGATACGTCGCCGGATTGAACGACATGCCGGCTTCGATCGATGGAGGGAAGCGCGATGTCGGTTGCGGTCCGGCTGCGTGATGCGATGAACGCGCACGACCTGGAAGCGTTCCTGGCCTGTTTTCACCAGGACTACCAGAGCGAACAGCCGGTCCAGGTTTCGGTGGTCGTGAGCAGGTCCGGGTGAACTGGTCCACGATCGTCACCGGCGTGCCCGATCTCGCGGCGGAGCTACGCAGCTCCTGCGACCAAGACGGTCAGGAGTGGTCCGAGTGGCGCTGGAACGGGACCCGCGGACGGCCAAGCCGCTGGACATGGCTGGCGTGATCGTCGCCGGGGTTCGGGACGGCCGCATGCTCTGGGGCCGGCTGTACATCGAGCCGGTCGAGACGGTCGACGAGAGCATCGATGCGGCCGTGAGCAAGATGGCGGGCCGTCCGTCGCAGGGTCGCTGAACGGCTCGACGGCACGGGCCGGGGAGGACAAGCAGATGGAGCTTTCGTGGAACTGTCCGACGTCGACCTGACGTACGTAACCCTGGAGTCGTTGGACTACGACGCCGGCGGCCAGCTGTACGGGACCATGGAAGGCTCGCTCACCGGCGAGCGGCTCAGCGGCACCCTCCGGTTGACCAACCTGGCGTCTCGTCGCACGGACGGCGTCAACCTGCCGACGCTGCGGGGGCTGCTCGACACCGTCGACGGGGCGCGGGTGTGGGTTGAGCTGGACGGGATCGCCGCACTGCGCGCTGAGGGTCAGGCCCGCGTGTTCGTGACGACGTTCCGGTTCCGCATCGGCGACGAACGGTACACGTGGCTGAACACGACCTTCGGGGTGCTCGAAGGCGTGCTCGACACCGTCGGCGTCGACGGGCGTGCCCACGGGCGCCTCTACGCATGCGAACCGACCCTGACCTGAGCCTCGGTAGGCATCGCCGACACGCCGAGACGCAGCGCGGGGTGGATCGCCACGGAGCCGACGAACGTCCCTCATGTCGCCACCCGACGCACGCGGTGGGAGCGACCGGAGCGTCGGCTCCACGGTGCGCCAGCGGCGCAGGACCGTTGCCGCGCTCACGTGTCGGGCACCCCTGTGCAGGTGCACGGCGTTCGCCGGCGACGGGGCGGCGGCGTTCCGCCGGGGGCGACGAAGCGGGATCAGGGCAGGGCGCGCTCCGCTGCCGGGCGCGGTCCCGGTCGGCGTGGCCGCCTGCGCACGGCGAGGTGGTCTCCGGCACCTACGCCCGCGAGGGGTCCAACGCGACGTTGTTCTCCTGGACGAGCCGGGCAGCTAGCTGATCGGCGATCGCGATCCCGCAGGGGGGCGACACGTCCCCGGTCATGACGACCAGGGTCGTGTCGGTGGCGGCGAGGTATCGGGCCTCGGTGATCGCCCGTGTCTGCGACGGTCCCGTGGCGGGATGCGCCTCGAGCCAGCTGGGGGCCGTCCCGGGAGCGCCCATGCGTGCGAGTCGCTCGCTGAGGTCGCGGCCGGGCCTGCGCACCAGCCGCCGGGTCCAGGCCTCGACTTCCCGGGGGGTGGCGGTCCCGGCCACCGGCACCTGGACGGCGTCCACCGTCTCACCCACCACGGCGATCGACAGCATCCCGATTTCGACGGCGCCGTCGAGGCCGCCGATCCGATGTGACCACTGCATCTCGGGTCCGACGACGGAGGCGGCGAGCTGCTCGATCCCCTGTGCGGCGGCCAGGTCCGTCACGCGTGTGGCGAGCGATTCCCCGAGGGCCGCCGGCGCCGCGGCGGTTCGGAGCACCACAGCGGCGGAGACCGCGATCAGCACCGCGCCGACCGCGGCGGTCACCACCCTGCGGTGCGGTTCACGCGTCCAGAGGCGGCGCTGCCACGGGTCGCGAGCTGCCCAAAGGGTGAGCAGCGCGGCTGTGACGGCAACCGTCGTGAGCCGACCGGGGGTCGCCACCGACGCCGCATCCAGCGGACCGTCGGCCAGGAGCGTCCACCGGTGCGGCAGCTGTTCCGCGCCCAGGAACGCGAGCGCCGCCGCGCCACCTCCGGTGATTCCCGCGGTGGTGGGTCCGACGTGTCTGGCGGCGACGGAGGCCGCGAGCAGCGTCACGGCGAGCAGCGCAGCGAGCTCCAGGGTCTGCGGTCCCCGGAACAGCGCGAAGCACGCGGACGCCGGCTCCGGCACGAGCCACCCCGCACCTGCGGCCAACGCGGCCCACGCGGCCGCGACGGCGATCACCGCGCCACGAAGCTGCCCGCGCCGGCACCCCACACCGCAAGGGTAGATGCAGGCGCCGTAGCATTGAGGCGCGTGAGGGTACTTCACGTCCACACGACGTACCGCCAGGGGGGTGGCGAGGACGTCGTCGTCGAGACCGAGCGGAAGATGCTCGAGGACGCCGGCGTCGACGTGGCGCCGGTCGATGCTCGAAATCCGTCAGGAGACGTCGCTGCGGTTGCGGCGCTGGCCACCGCGTCGTGGAACCACCACGCCGCCCGGCGGGTGTTGGCACTTGCCCGCCGGGAGCGGGCGGACGTGGTGCACATCCACAACACGTGGTTCGCGCTCACCGCGGCCGTTCCCGCCGTGCTGTCCGGCGCGGGCTACCCGGTCGTGGCGACGCTG
>JAHWKY010000095.1 GCA_019347575.1 Actinomycetota bacterium
CGCCACCAGGTGGTTCGGACGTGGTATATGGGCGACTTGAACGGTTGTGCCAGTCCGGTTCGCTGAGCGCACGCCCTCACAGGCGGTCACCGAGCCGTGGGCCGCGTCCCTCGCGACTCCAACGCAGCGTCAGACGGACGCGCCCGAGGGGGTCCTCAGACGACCCTCAGCCGGCGAAGAGGACGTCGCGTCCGAGGTACGGCTGCAACGTCTCGGGGACCGCGACGCTGCCGTCCTCGCGCTGGTGCTGCTCGACGACCGCGATGATCGTGCGTGGCACGGCGATCGCGGTGCCGTTCAGCGTGTGCGCCAGCTCGGCGCCGCCGTCCTCGGTCCGGTAGCGGGTCCGCAGACGCCGGGCCTGGTAGTCGGTCGTGTTCGAGCACGATGTGAGCTCGCGGTACGCCTGCTGGCCGGGCAGCCAACCCTCGATGTCGAACTTGCGCGCGGCCGACGCCCCGAGGTCCCCCACGGGGATGTCCACGATCCGGTAGTGCAGTTCCAGGCCGTGCATGATCTCCTCCTCCACGGCCAGGATCCGTTCGTGCTCGTCGCTGGAGCCCTCGGGCCCGACGAACGAGAACAGCTCGACCTTGTCGAACTGGTGGACGCGGAAGATCCCGCGGGTGTCCTTGCCGTAGGACCCGGCCTCGCGGCGGAAGCAGGTCGAGAACCCGACGTAACGCACGGGTACCGCCTCGAGGATCTCGTCCATGTGCAGGCCGGCGAGCGCGACCTCCGAGGTGCCGACCAGGTAGAGGTCGTCGCGCTCGTCGGTCCGGAAGATCTGCTGCTCGTCGGTGGGGAGGAAGCCCGTCCCGAACATCGCGTCCTCCCGGACGAGGACCGGGGGGATCACCGGCAGGTGGTCGTGGCGCTGGGCGACGTCGAGCGCGTAGCGGACCAGGGCCCACTCGAGCAGTGCGCCATCGCCCTTCAGGTAGAAGAACCGCGCGCCGGACACCTTGGCCGCCCGTTCCAGGTCGACCGCGTCCTTCGGCTGCATCAGCTCCACGTGGTCGCGGGGCGCGAAATCGAAGGTGGCGCGTTGGCCCTCACGGCGGCGTTCGACCGCCTCGTCCTCGGTGAAGCCGTCCGGAGCATCCGGGTGGGGCAGGTTCGGGAGGGTCGCGAGGATCTCGTCGCGTTCGACGGCGACCTCAGCCTGCTCCTCCTCCGCGACGGCGAGCGGCTGCTTCAGCTCGGACGCCGCCTCGATCAGTCGCGGCCGATCCTCGTCGGAGGCGGTGGCGATCGCTTTCGAGCGCGTGTTCTGCTCGGCCCGTAGGCCCTCGACCTCGGTGGTGACCTCCCGCCAGCGCTTGTCGAGCTCGATCACGCGCTCGATGTCCTCACGTCCGATGCCGCGCCGTTCGAGGGCAGCGATCACGGAGTCGGGATCCTCACGGAGCAGGCGCACATCGATCATGGTGCGAGCGTAGCCACGGGCGCGGGAGGTCCCGTCAGCGTTCGATGCGGGAACGCCATCCGGACAGCCAGTCGGCAGCGTCGCGGTAGGCCGCGTCGTCGGCGGCGATCCGCTCGGCCTCGGCGGTCTGCCGCGGCCCGGACCGCCGGTACGACCCCAGGACCTTGACGTCCCGGTGGGTCCGCTTGACGGCGGCCAGAGCGTCCCCCACCCGCTCGTCGGCCAGGTGGCCCTCGACGTCCAGGAAGAAGCAGTACTCACCGAGCTCGGCCTTGGTGGGGCGTGACTCGATCTTCGTGAGGTTGAGGTCCCGCTCCGCGAAGATCTCGAGCAGTTGGAGCAGCGCCCCCGGCCGGTTCTCCTCGATGAAGACCACGAGCGAGGTCTTGTCCCACCCGGTCGCGGCCGGCAGCTCGTGGCCCACGACGATGAACCGGGTGACGTTGCCCTCGCGGTCGGACACCGCTTCGGCCCGGACCTCGAGGCCGTAGCGGTCGGCCGCCAGCCGGTTCACGATCGCGGCCTGGGGCTCCTCGGCCTCGGCCACCTGCTCGGCGGCGCGGGCGGTCGAGGTCGCGGTGCGCCGCTCGATCCCGCCCATCTCGGCGCTGAGCCAGCGGCGGCAGGCGCTCAACGCCACCGGGTGCGACCGCACGACCTGTACGTCCCCGAGGGACACGTCGCGTCGGGTGGCGACGACCAGTGCGACCGGTAGCTCGAGCTCACCCTGGATCAGCAGGTCCACCTCGAACGCCAACGTGTCCAAGGTGACCGACACCGGACCTTCGAGGGTGTTCTCGATCGGCACCACCCCTCGTCCGGCCTCACCGTCGGCGACGTCCTGGAGCACCTCGAGCACGTCGACGTGCTCGACGAGCGGTTCGTCCTTCGTCGCCACCGTGCGGGCGGCGGTCTCGGTGAAGGTCCCCGGGGGGCCGAGGTACGCGACGGTCACGGGACGGTCTCGAGGGGCAGGGGACTAGGAGGCTGCGCGGCGCCGACGCCGGCGGGGTGCCTCCAGCGCCGCACCTCCAGCGCCGTCCAAGGCGGCGTCGATCGCCTGCTGCTCCTCCGGCGACAGGTTGTGCTCCGAGGACCCACCGGCGATCGGCTTCGCGTAGGTGCGGGCCTCGGCGCGGCCGTTGATCGCGGTGAGGACCACCCCGTCGCCACGTTCGTCGAGCAGCGCCGCGGAGAAGGACAACGCCCCACCCATCTCCTCGAACGCGTCGTACCGGACCACCCCGACGCGGGACACGGTGTCGCGGAGCAGCTCGCGCAGGCGCTCGGTGTTGTGGTGCACGACCCCGAGGTCGTCGCGGAGGCGGTCGACCTCGGCGACGTGCCGTTCGAGCGCCTGGAACAGATCCTCGCGGCGGTCCGGATCGAGCACCGCGGCGTAGGCCCGCTGGAGCCGCCGCTGCCGCATCAGAAGGACCACCACGACACCCGCGAGGACCGCGACCGCCGCGACCAGCACGAGCACGACGACCCCGACCACCTGTTCCGAGAGGACCACCGCGCCTCCGCTCTCCCCGTGACGTAGGGGCATCGTACCGAGCGATCCCGGCTGGAGGCAGGCAACGCGCGCGGATGCCGCCTCCGGTCCGGACCCGTTCCCGCCGCTCACCGGGCGGGGAGCTCCTGCCGAGTAGTATCCAGCCCGAAGGCAGGCGCGAACGTCCACGGGAGTCGGGTTCGATGCGGAGCGGCCAGGTGGATCGGCCCCGGCTCCTGCTCATCCTGCTGGTCCTCGCCGTGGCCACGATCAGCTCACCGTCGTTCGTCCTCGAGGCGTCCGCTGGAGAGAGCGGCACCACCCCGACGCCCACCGCGAGCCCGTCGCCCACCGAGCAGAGCGCGGACGAGAGCGCACAGACGTCGCTCACCGGGACCTTGACGACCGACGACGAGCCGATCGAGGGGGTCACCCTCGTCGCTCGAGGCCCCGATGGCAGCAAGGTCGGCGAGGCCACGTCCGGGCGCGACGGCAAGTGGGAGGTCGTCGTCCCGGGGCCCGGCCGCTACGAGGTCGAGCTCGTCGTCGAGACGCTGCCCGAGGACGTCGAGCTGCGCGACGAGCGCAACACGCGTTCGATCACGATCCTCAGCGAGGGATCGTCACGGCGGGTCATCTTCAGCTTCGGCGAGTCTGCCGACGTCGGACGGCAGTTCCGCCGGTTCCTGCAGCTGTTCGCCAACGGCATCCGGTTCGGGTTGATCATCGCGATGGCCGCGATCGGGCTGTCCCTGATCTTCGGGACCACTGGACTGATCAACTTCGCGCACGGGGACATCGTGACGTTCGGGGCGATCATCGCGTGGTTCTGGAGCTCGGGACCGGGGATCGACATCCACCTGATCCCGGCCGCCCTCGTCGCGATCGCCATCACCGCGGGGTTCTCCGGTGGGCTCGAGGTCGGCCTGTTCAGACCCCTGCGCAAACGGAAGGTCGGGCTGTTCCAGCTGCTGATCATCACGATCGGCCTGTCATTGGTGATCCGCCACATCCTGTTGATCTTCTTCGGTGGGAGTCCCAGGCCCTACACCGATTACACGATCTC
>JAHWKY010000096.1 GCA_019347575.1 Actinomycetota bacterium
GAGATGTCGTCCGCGTTCGGCGAGCCCCCGGATTCCGGGAAGATCGCCCCGGCCATGGCGGAAGGGGCCGCCAGCAGCAGCGCGGCGAGCCCGAGGGCCAGCACGGCGAGCATCGTGCGGTTGTGGCGGCCACGTCGCAAGGCGGCGGGCATCATATCTGTCGTCCGGACCACCGCGGCGATTCGTCTCACCGCGGGCCCGGCGGGCGCTCAGGACGCTGGAGGCGCGCCTCCCGGCTGCTGCCCGATGGCGAAGCTCACGGCACCGCCCTCCACCTGGGCGTCCAGCACGGCGTCGTTACGGGCGGTCCGACGATTCTGATTGCCCACCCACAACGGGGATTGTCGTGCGGGGTCGGGAGCGCGTCGCCCTCACGAACTTTGGATTTTCGTACCCCTTGAAGGAGGCCGCGTGAGCTGGGTTGACCTCGTCGCCGTGTTGCTCCCTCCAGCGTGCGTCATCGTCGGATGGGTGTCGGGCGTCCGCGCGGAGCGGCTTCGAAGGCGTCGCTGGGCACGTTGGAACTGATCAGCTGGGCTCACGCTGACCACGGTTCTGCGTGGTCACGACGGCGCTCGAACCGTTCGATAACGCGCGGGGTTCTCGCGCCCTCGCGGCGTAGTTCCCCGCCGACTGGACCGTCGGTTGCGGCTGCTTTGGTGAGCCGACGTCCGGGGGCGGCCAGCGGTGAACCGCTGTGGCCTAGGGTACGTACCAGAGGTGGAGGGCGGGCCCGCTCGACAGCCCCTGCCCGATGGAGACCCGGCGCTCACCGCGGCTGGCCGCGGGGCGCTCGAGACAGGAGGGGAACATGAGGAAGCTGCTCACCGCATCCATCGCTTCGGCCGTGCTCGTGCTCGGCGGGGCGGCACCAGCACTCGCGCACACAGCTCCGCCGTGCAACGACGCGAACGGGGACGGTTCGTCCAGCGGCGAGGAGTACGCCCAACACCACATCCGGCCCAACGCGCAGGATGGCAACCTCGGCTCGTCGCAGGAGCAGGCCGCCGAGCAAGGCTCCGGACACAGCCCAGGAGCCCAGCACCAGGGCTACAGCGCATGTGACCCGTCGGGGCAGTAACCCACCAGTCGCCTGACCCCGAACCGGGATCGCGAGGACGGGTTGCAGGCACCGCACGCCCCCGAGGTCGCCTACGTCCTCGGGGGCGGCGGAGCACCTCAAGAAGCTGTGGACCGGCCTCGGCGACGACAACCCCCTTCGGCGGCTCGGTCAGGTCGAAGCATCACTCGCCCCCTGGCAACTGTTTGCGGGGATTTCCCTGCCTCGAAGGCGGAAGTGACCGCCCAGAGCGGGGACTACCGTGCATCGACGTCGTGATCTTCGGGAACGAATACCTGTCGCTCGCTACGGTTCTCGGGGGAGGTCGCCTGTGGCTGGGATGCGTGCCGAGGTCGAGCAGCACCGCGACGAGCTGATCGCCGCTGCGGAACGTCACCGCGCGCGCAACGTGAGGCTGTTCGGCTCGGTGGCAACCGGTCGGGACGATGCTGAGAGCGACGTTGACTTCCTGGTCGACTTCGAACCGGGTGCGACGCTGCTCGACCTTGCTGATCTGAGGGACGAGTTCCAGGAGATCCTCGGGCGTCCCGTCGATGTGCTCTCCTCGCGAGGTCTCAAACCGCGGGACGAGGACATCCGTCGTGAGGCCGTGCCGCTGTGACACGTGGTGATCGGCATCGTCTGCTGGATATGCAGGAAGCGGTGGCCGACCTGTCCGAGATCGTCGAGCGTGGCCGCGAGACGTGGGATGACGACAAGTGCGTCCGGCTAGCCACGCAGAAGCTGTTGGAGATCCTCGGCGAGGCCGCCAAACAGATCAGCGACGAGGTCCGTTCCCGGTATCCCGACGTGCCGTAGCGCGATCTGGCCCGGGTCCGAGACGTCTACACCCACGCCTACCACCGGGTCGACTACGACCTGATGTGGGAACAGCTCGTCACCCAGCTGCCGGACCTCCGACGGACGCTGGGGCGGATCGATCCCGACGATGTGGACGCGGGTTGAACGTTGGCGCGAACGTGGCTGTCGATCCGGGTTGACCTCGTCGAGGGACACGCACGCCCGTTGTGGCCACGCCCCGGCCGACTGATGCTCGCACGTCCCGGGATGACGTTCCGCATGCTGGCGGACGCGATCAACGACGCGTTCGCGCGCTGGGACCTTGCCCACTTGCACGCTTTCACGCTCGCGGATGGAACACGCATCACGATGAAGGGTCCGTGGGACGAGGACTGGAACGAGCCCGAACTGGACGACACGCGCGAGAAGCTGACCCGACTGGGATTGGGCGAGCAGTTCGTCTACGAGTTCGACTTCGGTGATGGCTGGATGCACCTGTGCACCGTGGCCGACGAGAAAGTCGACCCTCACGAGGTCTATGGCGAGGCGCCGGACCGGCCAGTCGCGTACTTCGGGTGGGGTGCGATTCCCGACCAGTACGAGCGGCGCTGGGACGTTGACGATGGGCAGTCGCCACCGCCACCCGCCCCCGAGCCTCCGTTCTCGGACCTCCCGGACCTGCATCCCGGGTGGGGTCGCGATGCACATCCGGTCAGGGACGGAGGCGAGTTCGATGCGTCCGCGGAGGATGGTGTCCTCGTCCCGGGCGCGTGGTTCGCTCGCGGCGGCGAACCAGCAGGTGGAGAGCACGAACCCTGGCCGGGGGAGTCGAGCCAGCAGCTGCGAGGCGCGGTCCGCCGCCGTGATGCGGTTACTGTCGTCGACCTGCTCGTCGGGAGGGATCCGCTCACGGTCGCGCACCTGGCGGGGCCTGGGCTGATCTATGCGGTCGAGGTGGGCCACGATCCCGCCGGCCCGATCATCCACCGTCTGCTACCCCGACTCCGTGACCGAGGATGGCTGGGCGATGACGAGCTGGCGGACGAACTCGAACGTGCGGTACGGAACGAACCGAGCCCGTTGCGTACGACGCCGGTCGCACTCGATGAGCTCGCATCGCACCTCGACGGACCGACCGACTTCTATGGAGGCTGGAAGCTAGAGATCGCGACGGGAGAGTTGTGGCCGAACGATCCGGAGGGGATCGCCGGGATCGAACGGCCCGACGACTTCGACGATCCGGAGGCGTTCGTCGGCGTCGTGGGGCTCGGCTCGAACGCGGGCTACCGGGACATGCAGGTCTTCATCCCCACCATCACTGATGAGCCGTTCGCTGAACGCCTGGAGGTCGCGATCCAAGGCAAGGGCCCGTTCCGGCGCTTCCGCGACACCCTCTACCAGGACGAGTTCTGGTCTTCCGGGGGTCCGCGCTCGGAGGTGCGCGCGGACTGGCAAGACGCCTACACGCAGCGGCCCACAGGCATCAAGACCGTCCTGATGTTCGGCCATGACCTGGCGCCGGGGCTACCCCGGCAGCTATCCAGGCACGTAGACCGGGCTAGGTGCTCGCACGGCGGATCGGCTGGAGGCTCGCGCCCGCCGAACAGGTGTCGTCGTAGCGCCACGTAGGGAAGCGCCGGAACTCCAACGTCCTCGCGTTCGGGCTCGCCGGTGCTCGGGTCCGTCGATCGTCGACTCAGACGGCGGCGCGACCCGTGGACGGTGGGTCGGTCACGGCGGTTACGGCGTCGAGGAAGATCGGCAGCCACCGGCGGGTGCCGAGGACAACAGAGGTGTGCCCACCCGGGGCCTCCCACACGAGCGCGTCGGGCACCTTGTCGGCCAGTGCCCGCTGGCGGACGGTGGGGATGGCCCAGTCGCGGGCGGTCACCACGACGGCGGTCGGCACCGTCACGTCGCCCATCCACCTCGATGAGTCGTAGCGCCCGAGCTCAGCGAGGATCTCGGGTAGAGACCACAAGCTCGTGGTCAGCAGCT
>JAHWKY010000097.1 GCA_019347575.1 Actinomycetota bacterium
CCCGACGATCACGTCCTGCATCGCTGGCTCCGTATCCGTGCCCGGGTCCGCACACCATGGGGGCCGGACCGGCACGTCACGAACGTGGGGGGTGACAACCGTGCGTTCCCCCCAAGGCTGTGGAGCGGTGCACCACGTCGGTGGGGCGTCGTCGGGTCACTTCGTGAAACTGGTGCACAACGCGATCGAGTTCGGCATGCTCCAGGCGATCGGTGAGGGCGTGGAGCTGCTGGTCCGCTCCGAGCACGAGCTGGATCTGGCAGCCCTGTTCGAGCACTGGAACAACGGGACCGTGATACGGAGCTGGCTCGTGCAACTGATGGCCAACTCGCTGCGTGAGGGAGGCGTGGGACCCGAGGCGGACGTGCCCGCCGGTCTCGATGCGTTGTCGACCTACGTCGAGGACACGGGGGAGGTCAAGTGGGTGCTCGAGTGGGCCATGCGGCGGGACGTACCCACCCCCGCGGTCGCGAGCGCTCAGCAGATGTTGATGGCCTACCGCGACGTCGACTCGCCCGCCGCCAAGGCCGTTGCGCTCATGCGCAACCAGTTCGGCGGCCACCCCCTGCACCGCGCGGAGGAACAACCTCCGCGGAACTGACGTTGCAGCCACGACACGACGAGGAGCGACCATGCCGGAGCAACAGATCCAGCTCAGCGAGGAAGAGTGGCGCGACCGTCTCGACCCGGAGCAGTACGAGGTGCTGCGTGAGGGCGGGACGGAGCGTGCCTTCAGTGGGGCGCTCTGGGACGAGAAGACGCCCGGCACCTACCGCTGCGCGGGTTGCGGCGCCGAGCTCTTCGAGTCCGACACCAAGTTCGAGTCCGGTTCCGGCTGGCCGAGCTTCTGGGAGGCGATCGACCCCGACGCGGTGACCCTCCACGAGGATCACCGCCACGGCATGGTGCGCACCGAGGTCCGCTGCGCGCGGTGCGACGGACACCTGGGTCACGTCTTCGACGACGGTCCGCGGGACCAGACCGGCAAGCGCTACTGCATCAACTCCTGTGCCCTGGAGCTCGACGCCGAGGAGTAGCGCTCAGCCTCCGAGGCCCTCGTGGACCTCGTCGAGGCCGAGCTGCAGCTGCCGGTGTGCGGGCTCGGGTGGCTGGATCCGTCCGACCTCCTCGCCGGTCAGCGCCTTCCACCACCAGCGCATGCCGCGGGGGGCGTTGCGCGCTCCGAGCTGCTCGAAGGGTTCGTCGGTGCGCCCGAGGAAGGTGATCTCGGCGATCACCTTGCCGACGATCTGGCGGACGTGGTCGTCGCGTTGGTAGTCGTGCTTCAACAGCGCCATCACGTCGGCCTTGGTATCGGACCTGCGGTACCGAGGTGCCGTCCGGTGCGGTCCGGTCGCCAGACGCTTGCGTGATTCGCGCCACAGCAGTTTCTGGCGTGAGAACCAGTCCCAGGCGTAGGCGGGGGGTCTCGAGGCGCGGTCCACGGTGCACAGGATAGGAGTTCCCGAGCAGCGACCCCCTGCAACACTGGTACGGGCACCATCCAGCAACAACCGACCCAGGAGGAGGCGCCGTGGAGTTCGAGCACGCGACCGAGGAGCGCTTGGGACGAGAGGCCGCGGCGGATCGTCTCCGCGCGCTCGCAGACGACCTCGCCCGACAGAACGAGATCTCGTTCGTGCGTGACGGCAAACGGTTCACCGTCGCGGTCCCGGACGAGGTGACCTTCGAGATCGAGATCGAGATGGGCGGAGAGGGTGCCGAGCTCGAGATCGAGCTGCGCTGGTGACGGGCCGCGTTCCCGCCGACGCCTACATCATCGAGCTGGAGCACGAGCTGATCCGGGCGGTCCAAGCTCGTGACATGGGTGCGCTCGAACGTCTCCTGGGGGATGGGTTCACCCTCACCACAGGCCGACCTGGGAAGGAGGTGCGGTCGCGCGACGAGTGGATGCGCGTGACCGAGCACCGGTACGAGATCGACCACTACGAGTTCGAGGAGCTGACGGTGCAGGCCTTCGAGGGCTGCGCGATAGTGCGCAGCAGGTACCGACAGCAGGCACGCATGGGTGATCTCGCGCGCAACACCGTGTTCCGGATGACGGACGTCTGGGTGCGGATGTCCGACGGGTGGAAGCTGCAGGCCCGGCACGCCCAACCCGTGGAAGGGGACTGAGGGTCCAGGGTGCCGTGTCATCGTCGAAGCGGTCCCATGCGAACTCGACGCAGAGCAGCAGACCGTCCGACACAAGCGACCGCACGATCTTGGCGATGACGAGATCGACATCGTCGATGTGGTGCAGCGGTAACACCGCGAGCACCGCATCGAACAGACTGTCGGGTTCGAACTCCTCGAGCCGCGAGCGTGTCAACAGCGGATCGCCATCGGGTGCCTGAGGAATCGACTCCATGGGTGTCGTAGTCACGGCCGTCGAGCGCTCGGACCAGCCATCCGTTGCCGCAGCCGACGTCCAGGACGCGACACGGCGGAGACGGAAGAGCCTCGAGGACGAACGCGACGACATCGTGCTGCCACTCGTCCCACTCGCTATCCAAGGCGGCTCCCTCCTCCGGCAGAGAGCCTTACATATCACCGACAGGCTTCGGTCTACTGCGTCGGCGCGGTCAGGTTGTCGCTGCGGGCTATGGACTGGGTCTGATCCCTCGGCCGGCTCAGCTGGTTTCCGCGTCCTCTACGCCGAACATCTTCAGGAACAGCTGCTCAGCCAGGCGTGCGCCCTCGTCAGCGAGAACGACAGACTTGGCCTTGGACTTCGGGTCACCCGTCAGGCTGTCACGAACTCCTCGACCAGCTGTGCGACGGTGTCGGGGTGACCGAGCCAGAGTCCGTGTCCGGCATCGAGCAGTTCGAGTCGCGAGTCTGGGATGGCCGTGCCGAAGGAGAAGGGCAGAGGGTCCAGATGCGTGCCCACGGAGGCGGACCGTGCGCTCAAGCTCGTCCTCAACGCCCTCGCCATGTGGATGGAGGTGCGTCCCCTCCACACCGAACCGGGAGTTGTCCTGTGGTCATGGGCCACCGTCGACCTGGAACCTCCGACCTCAGACGGGACACAAGATCGAGGAGATCAAGGGCAGCCCGCAACAAGTCGCCGACTTCGTCTACGACCTGAGCCCGGGCAACACGACCAGCTGACTGCGGGGATCTTCGTCGGGTTCCATGTCCGTCATCTCAGCGAACGGCTCGGAGGTGGCCAGCTACGAGGGCAGGTTGGCGCCGTGTTCAGGGGCCCTGGGACGGAGCGCCTGGTCCAAGGAGGCGTTGGGTTCGTTCAGGACGCGGATGCCGTGGACGTAGGCAAGTGCGCCGCCCACCCAGCCGCCAGCTGTCAGAACGGCGAAAGCAACGACCGTCGTCACCGCCGCGCTCGTGGGTACGTCGCCGTCCACGTACCCGGGGTACAACAACACGGCAGCGACGAGGAACAGCACGGTCGCCGACACCATGATGCCGAGGTGTAGCCAAGCCGTTCGTCGTGCTCCCACGTCGCGTGGGATGTGCAAGAGATCGACCAGACCGGTGACCGCTGTGGGCAACGCGAGGACCAATCCGACCGTAGTGGCCACGAACCCGGTCCCGACCATGAGTGACTCGGACCATCCCAGCCAGCCGGCGACCACAGCGAACGTCGCGACCGTGTACGCCCCGATCGAGGCGTCAGTGAGTGGTGGATGCAGCGGGTGGCCCCGGAAACCGTGCAGGATGATCTCGGACGGTCTCATCTCAAGCCTCCGTCGCAGCCGCTCGTAGAAGTCTAGTCGCCCGTTCTGCAGGGCCTCGATGTGTTGTTCTTGTCAGCGACTTGCACCGGATCACCCC
>JAHWKY010000098.1 GCA_019347575.1 Actinomycetota bacterium
ACACCGTGACCCAGTCGCCGCAGACCAGGGGGAACGCGGGGTCGTGCAGCTCGGTGCGTCGCAGGACGGTGTCGACCGTCACGACGGCCGGGGCCATCGCCGCGGTGTGGAACGCGCCCTCGACGTCCAGCTCACGGACCCGCCCGCCCAGCTCCTTGGCCGAGATCAGCGCCTCGGCCAACGCGTCACGGGGACCGGCCAGGACCTTCTGGCTGGGGCCGTTGTCGTTGGCCAGCTCGACCCGCGGATGGTCCGCGAGGACGGCGTGGATCTCGTCGCCGAGTCCGAGCACGGCTGCCATCCCCCCGGGGTTCGCCCGGCACGCGGCCGCGAACGACCGGCCGCGCTCCGCGACCAGGGTGGCTCCGTCCTCGACGGACATGACCCCCGCGGCGACCGCGGCGGTCACCTCCCCCAAGCTGTGGCCGGCGACCGCATGTGGTCGCACCCCGACCTCCGACAGGGCCCGCCAGGCGGCGATCCCCGCGGCGAACATCGCGGGCTGGCCGACCGCGGTGGCTGCGCACGCGTCGGGGTCGTCAGCGAGTCGGGGCAGGTCCGGGATGCCGGCGGCCGCCCCGACCTCGGCGAAGGTCGCGTACGCGGGATGGCCCTCCCACGAGGAGACCATCCCGGCGCGGTGCGATCCCTGACCGGGGAACACGACAGCGACGCTCATCACGGGGTCCGTTCGATCGGTGCGGAGGTCGTACTTGATATCGACGTCAACATCAGTTTGCAGCCTTACGGAAGTTGACGTCGATGTCAACATCATCGGTCCGTCCGACCGGTCGCGACCCGCTGCGCCTGGCAGCAGCTGTTGCGTACGCGGGAGGTGGTACTCGCAGCGGGCTGGTCGCGGGCCCCTACCCTGCTCGGTACGCTGCCCTGCGCACGTCAGCGCCCAGCATCCCGGGCCCGTAGCTCAGTTGGAAGAGCGCCGCCATGGCATGGCGGAGGTCGTCGGTTCGATCCCGATCGGGTCCACCCCCTGTTTCCCCTGGTCACAGCATGTTTCCACCGCTCCCGCTCCCCCACCGCGGGCGTCCCGGGACACGTTCGGGACACATCCGGGACACATCTCAGCGGCCGTCGCGCTCGAGTCGGGCCACGTGACCGCGCTCGGCCAGGTCCCGTTCGGCGGCCTGGTACATCGCGTCCAGTCGGTCGCGTAGGTCCTCGTCGTGGTTCGGGAACAGGTGCCCGTACCGGTCGAGGGTGAAGCTGACCGAGGTGTGGCCCGCCCACGTCGACACCTGCTTGGGGTTCGCTCCACCAGCGATCCACAGGCTCACCGCCGTGTGCCGCAGATCGTGGAGACGCAGGCCGTCCAGGCCAGCCGCCTCAACCGCCGGGTACCAGCGTCGACGACGGAAGTTCGTCACCCGCAGCGGGCCGCCCCCGGCCGCCGTGAACACGTAGGCGTCCGGAGCGTCGTGCACGCCGAGGAGGTGCTCGGCCAACTCGTCTGGCGTGGGGGCTGAGATGAGAGCGCGATATCCGCTGGGTTGTTCATCCGACGATGTCGAGGGGAGCGCAGAACTCGTCGCCCGCGTTCGCGGTGCACAGGCGGTATCTGCCAGGCTCGATCCCGTGCGGAATCAGGACGCGGTCTGGGCCAGGGCCGTCGACCCCTACGTCGGGCCACCCGTAGTTGCCTTCAGAGCCGACACGGATCGAGGTGGGCTTGCCGCCGTTGCCGTCCGAGGTCAACCAGTAGACCGTCTCCCATCCCAGTTCGGTTCGTCGGTCGAGTTGGAACGCCACGCCTCGCATCGTCACCTGCGGGAAGTGCATCGCCACGAACTCGCCCGGACGGGCCGTGGCCGGTTGGAGCACGAGCAGATCGGGCCGCATCGACGGTGCTGGTTCGGGCGGGCGGGGGCGCAAGCGGCTGGCGGCTCCCCACGAGCAGTCGGTGGCAAGTGCCAGCGCCTGAGCTGGACCGTCGCTGCCCGCCGCGTCGATCACCTGGACCTCGAAGCGGGAGATCGTGCCGGCCAGCTCGTTGGCCGCGGTGACCGCCCAGGACCGGTCGACCTGCCACGCGGCAACGTCGCCAGGGTCGCCCCGGTCGTCGTACAGGGCCGCGGCGACGACTCTCGAACCGTCGTCTCCATCGATCGGTACGGCAACGAGCGGCCCTCGATCGGCATCGCCGTCGAGTCCAGCTCGGACGGCCTGCCCATGGCGGGTGTGGTGCGAGGACGGGTCCTGTTCGACGGCTTCTGCCAACGAACATGCTTCTGGCGTCCCAGCCAGCAACGAGGCCGTCGACCGCGACGATGGCGTGGAGCTCCCAGCGTCACCTGGCGCGGACCCCACGTTGACGCTCGACCCACCGCAGCCCACCGTGACCACGAGGCACGCTGCGACGAGTAGCGGACCATGATGCCAACTCGACACGCGCTGCCTCCCTGCCACTTCACCAGTTAGACGACAGCGCCTTCCATCGAGTTCCCAACCGAACTCGGCGCCTACCCAGATCCGCCGATCTGCTGCGCCCACGCCGAGCTACTCGTGAGCGCGATACGGCACGCTGAACCGCCTCCGCCCGAGGCGCGTCTACGGTGATGGCGACCGACGGCCAGGTGTCCCCGTGAGGACTCTCATCGCATGCCTGCTCGCCACCGTTGCCGTCTCGGCATGTGACTCCGGCACCGCAGTGTCGCCGTCACCAGCGCCGTCGGTCGGCTCGGTGCAGACTTCGCCACTCGCAGCGACACCTGACGACGAACCGCTAGGTGAGACTGACAGTGCCCAGGACTGCTCGACGAGCGGCGAACACCCAACTCGCACCGTGCTCGAGAATCTCGTGGATGGGCTCAACACCGGGGAGCCAGACAGGGTCCGGTCGCTGTTCTCGGAGCACGTCGAGGACCTCTGGGATCCGACGAGCATCCCGCAGACCGGGACAGCTCGGCCAACCGTTGAGCAGTGGATACGAGGTGGGAACGACGTCGAGGAACAGTTCGTGCTCGACGAAGCGTGCGTGTACCGCGTGGGAGGCGCGACCGGGGTCCTGTCAAGAACCAGCAAGGCGCTCGTCGAGGCCGGCCTCGACAAGGGCGTCACGCAGAACTTCAAGGTTCAGGTCGTGAACCAGAAGATCCAGCGTCTCGTGATCTACCTCCCAGACCGATGGGATCGGCTGTGCGAGCACTTTGCGGACGAGATGGCTCGCGCCGATGCACCACGCTGCTAGTCGAACCTGACGGCTCATATCCACAGCCGTTCTCGTCAGTCGCCTGGACGAGGAGTCGTCCGTGTTATGGATGGGTTCGAACGATCCGCAGTTAAGCGAAAGCCGGGCCCCAAAACAGAATCCGACGCAAGCCGGTGGGGATTGATCCGCCCTGGGTCTGATGGAGGCTCCTAACCTTGGTTTCCAAGGAGGAGTCATGTCCACGATCGGGAGTTCAGGCAAGCCGCAGTCACGCCGCTACACGCCGACGGAGAAGGAGCAAGCGGTCCGGATGGTGCGAGCGCTCCGAGAGGAGCTCGGCACGCCGAAGGGGACGGTGAAGCGGGTCGCGAACCAGCTCGGCTACGGCGTCGAGTTCGTGGCTGACATCGAGCGGGCCGCGCAGCTGCACGAGCTCGGCCGCATCCGTACCGAGCACGGCCTGGGCCTGACGCCCAAGGAGGTCGCTGACGCCGGCGCCGAGGTGCTCCGGAAGACGGGCGACCTCGACCGTGTGGCGGACCTCATCGCCGCCCACCGCGGTCCCGTCAGCGTCGGCGACGAACTCGCTTGGGTCGGCGGGGCGATCGTCCGTCTC
>JAHWKY010000099.1 GCA_019347575.1 Actinomycetota bacterium
AATTGCTACTCCAGCCAGTCAAGCGACTGAACCGCAAGTCTCCTACCTACCTGACTTGCACCCGCGCTGCGTCGAGGTGAACCCTCCCACCCAACGCGTGCAAAGCCCGGCGTCGAGTAGGAAGATGGCGCCGTGCGGTTCCGCGTCCTCGGTGGGTTCGGCGTCGACGGCATCGCCGAGCGGGATCTGGGCAGCCGCAAGGCGCGGACGCTCTTGAAGGTGCTGGTGCTGGCCCGCACGTCGCCGGTGAGCGGCTCCGGCACCGGCGGCAGACCCTGGGCGAGGGCGTGAACCCGCTCGCGCGCCGTCGGGCGCAGCAGTTGGTTGGCCGCGCGGAGCAGGGCGAAGAAGGACCGGTCGGCGATGTTGCCGGTCCACCTCATCGCGGTCGAGCACAACACCATGGCCGACACCCGGTCCGGGTGGCGTCGCCAGAACACCTGCGCCAGCGCCCCGCCGAGCGAGTAGCCGATCGCCGTCACCTGCGGCAGCTCCAACACGTCCAGCAGCGCGGCGGCGTCGTCGACGCAGTCGTCGAGCCGGAACCGCTCGCTACGGATCCCGCGCCCGTGCCAGCGCTGATCGAAGGCGACGACCCGGTACCGCTCGGCGAGCGCCCCGATGGTCGTGAACCACGTCAGGTGGGTCGTGGTGCCGAGCCCGTGGAACAGCAGCAGGGTCGGGGCGTCCTGGCTCGGACCGGGGACGTCCACGACGAAGGTCTCGCCGCGGTCCGGCAGCTCCAGCACGCGACCCTCGGGTACGGCGATCCGCTCGGTCAGCGGGAGGTCGGCGGGGCGCAGTCGGCGCATCGCACCCATGGCGAACCGTGCGGCCACCCCGAGAGCTCGGCGCGCGTTGGCTCGTTCCAACGGAGGGCTCACGCGGACGCCTTCGTGTAGGCGCCGCCATCGCCGTCATCGCCGGGGTCGAGCGCGTCCCCGGGATCGTCGTCGCTGTCGAGCTCGGCGAGTGCTGCAGGGAAGTACGACGCCAGCGCCTCGACATCGGGCAGCAGATCGGGACATGCCAGCAGCGAGAAGTTCATCCGGTCGACGTAGGACCACACCGTCACGTTCAGCCCGATCCCCTCGATCAGCGGGCCGACGCTGAACAGGTCGGACAGGCGGGCGCCACCGATGCTCACCGGCTCGCGTGGGCCGGGGACGTTGGACACGATCGTGTTGAACGGTGGAGGGTGCAGACGTGCCGCCCCCCAGCGTGAGTACAGCTGCATCAACCAGGACAGCGGGGCCGGTGGCGTGAACTGCGTCCAGTCGGTGAGCATGGTGGGGCCGAGGCGCTGCTGGATCTGCTTGGCGTGGTGGGCGATCCGGCTGATCCGCGCGAGCCGCTCGGTCGGGTCATCGACGTCGGTCGCCAGCGTCGTGAAGAGGTTGGACACGCGGTTGCCGACGAGCCGTGGCCGGTCGTCCTCCGAGGGCACTCCGACCGGGACGCCGGCGATCAGCGACCGCGCCGGATGCTCGTCGTGGGCGTTCAGCCACCTGCGCAGGGCACCGGAGACCACGCCCAGGACCACGTCGTTGAGCGTCACCCCGTCGTGCATGGCCTTGATCCGCTTGCACTCGGCCAGCGGCAAGGAGACGGTCGCGAAGGACCTGCGGGGCGTGAGCGGGCGGTTGATGGATGTCCGCGGAGCGTGCAGGACCGGCACCGGGGCGTCGGTCTGCACCGAGCGTCGGTACCGGATCACCTCCCCGATGCCCCGCACGGTCCGCAGCAGCAGCCGCGGCAGGAGGGCGATCTGCACGATCGCGTCGCGGAGGGCGTCGAGCACCAGCTGGCGGTCCGAGGGGGGGCCGACCGCAGCGGTCGCTTCGTCGTCCAGCTCGGGTGGAGGGACCGGTCCGTCGGCGGTGCGCACATCGGTGACGTTGGCGAGCAGCGCGTTGGCGGCCTCGCCGTCGGCCAGCGAGTGGTGCATCTTGGCGACGATCGCGACGCGGCCGTCCGCGAGACCCTCGCACAGGTGCAGCTCCCACAGCGGCACCGAGCGGTCCAGCGGTGTGCTGGCGATGTCACCGATCAGCTCCTCGAGGTCGCGGACCGACCCCGCCCCGGGCACGGTGTGCATGAAGAAGTGCTGGTCGGGATCGATCCGGGGCTGGGTGACCCAGACCGGGTGGTTGAGTCGGAACGGCACCGGCACGACGCGACGCCGCAGCGGCGGCAGCCGCGGCAAGCGTCCGAGCATCCCGGCGATCAGCGTGTCGCGGTTCAGCTCGGCGGTCGGCTCCAGGATGGCGATCTTCAGGGTGTGCATGTGCATCGAGGGCGTCTCGAGGTAGAGGAAGCCGGCATCGACCCCCTCCATCCGCGTCCAACCTCGTTGGCTCACGACGCCCCCCGGAGCTCGCGGGGCACGACCTTCCCCGCCGCGTTGCGTGGCAGCTCGTCGAGCAACACGACGTCGCGGGGCACCTTGTAGCCCGCGAGCGTGGCCTTGACGTGGGCTCTCACCTCGTCAGGCGACAGGGCCGCGCCCGGCACCGTGACGACGTACGCCGCCAGTCGCTGCCCGAAGTCCTCGTCCTCGACGCCGATCACCACGACCTCGCGCACCGCGTCTAGGCGGCCGATGGCCTTCTCCACCTCGATCGGGTAGACGTTCTCGCCCCCCGAAACGATCATGTCGTCGTCGCGCCCCACGACGTACAGACGACCTTCCGCGTCGAACCGTCCCACGTCGCCGGACTCCATGAAGCCGTCGCGGGCATCCTTGGACCCACCGTGGGTGTAGCCCTCGAAGGGTGACGCGCCGCGGACCACGATGCGGCCGACGTCGCCGACAGGAACGGGCCGCCAGCCGTCGTCGACGACCTGCACGCGGGTGCCCGGGACCGGCCGTCCCGCCGTGTCCGGGGCATGCCGGAGGTCGGCAGGGCTGGCCACGCTGATCTGACCCGCCTCGGTCGCGTTGTAGCTGTTGTACACGACGTCACCGAAGCGGTCCATGAAGGCCGTGACGGCATCGGGGCGCATGCGTGATCCGCTGGCGGACACGAACCGCAGCGAACCCAGCGAGTAGCAGGCCAACACCTCCTCGGGGAGCTCGATGATCCGCTCGAGCATCACCGGGACCAGCGACAGGCCGGTGGCGCCGTGGTCGTCGACCAGGGCCAACGTCGCCTCGGGATCGAACCGACGGCGCATCACGACCGTGCAGGTCATGATCGCCGCGATCACCAGCTGCCCGAAGCCCCACGCGTGGAACATCGGCGCAGCCACGACCACGGTCTCCTCGGCCCGCCACGGGATGCGCTCGAGCATCCCGGCCAGCTCGTCGGGTCCGCCGCCGCTGCGGCGCGCGCCCTTGGGAGTCCCGGTCGTCCCCGCCGTCAGCAGCACGACCCGTCCGGTGCGGTCCACCGCCGGCGGCGAGGATCCGAGGTGGGAGTGGATC
>JAHWKY010000100.1 GCA_019347575.1 Actinomycetota bacterium
TCGATCGCCCTCGGGATCCGTGACGGACCCCCGGGGGCGGATGGATCGGGCTACAGCATGGTCACCGATGAACCTCGAAGGGCACCGATGTTGCGTTCCCTCGGGATGCCTTGATCCTGACGCGGTACGCCCCGGCTGGCACTGTCTCGCCGCGTTGGGGCGTTCCATGGATCTCTGGCGGCTCCGATGGCCGGTCTTGTGACCGGTTCCAGTAGTGCTGGTCCCACGTGCTCTGCGCGTCGCGGCACTGTCCGGGTGCCCAGCGCACCATCCGGAGTTCCATCGTGCGGAAGGCGTGAGTGTCGTCGGCGACGACCTGACCTTGCTCGTCGAGGATGGAGAAGGAGCAGGGGATGCACCACTCGAATCCCACCGGGTTAGTACACACGGCGTTCGGTCGGTCGTCCCTGGTCGTGTACCGGAAGTCTCAGCCGGTCTTCAGGCGACACCCCCACAGTTGTCCCATGCGCGCGCGCCGATTCCCATCCCACGTCCCGACCTCCCAGGTGGAGGCACGGCCCGCCGCGGCGGTGGTCGGGCTGCGGGACAACCAGTTACTGGCGGCCGTGCAGACCGCCATCGAGTCGTCGGGTTTCCAGGTCACGGATGTGGCCGTGACTCCGAACCAGTTGTTGGGGGCGGTCAGCCACCGGCGACCACAGCTGGTGGTCGCCGCTCTCGACGTGCTGGGGGAGGACCCCGGACGGGTCGTCGGCCGCACGCGCGTTCTCTCCCCGCACTCGCCGATCGTGGTGTTGTCCCCGTTGGGAACGGTCGCCGCGTGGTTGCTCGAAGCCGGAGCGGAGGTGGTGGTCGCACAGACCGAGATCGGCGAGCTCAGGAAGGTGCTGCAGGACCTGCGCGAGTGGTAGACAGGGTCAGCTCGAACCCTCCGTTCCGGTGGACCAGGTCGCCGCCGTGCGTCCGGGCGGCCGCCCTGGCGATGGGCAGACCGAGACCGGACCCTCCTCTTCCGTCGAGCGTCGCGAAGCGCTCGAAGATCAGATCGTCGGCTCCCTCCGGGATGCCGGGACCGTCGTCCTCCACCCGGATGCTGACGTGATCGTCGTCGCGCGTCAGCCGCACGGTGATCTGCGCCTGCGCGTGTCGTCGGGCGTTGTCGAGGAGGTTGGCTAGGGCCTCCCGTGCCAGCGAGGGATCGATCTCGGCCAGGGTCGACGCGACATCCGCCACGACGCGGATGTCGAGGTCGGGTGCTAGGTCCGCGGCCCGCTCCAGCTCCACACCCACGACCTCGAGGAGATCTACGGGAACCCGTGCCGGCGGGCGTTCCTGCTCGAGGCGGGCCATGCGGAGCAGGGAGGTCAGCAGCCGGCCGGCGCGCCCGGTCTCCCGGACGAGGTTGCCCATCAGCTGATCACGGGCCTGCTGATCGTCCTCCCGCAGCAGGGTCTCGACGGAGGCCCGGATCCCGGCGAGCGGTGTCCGTAGCTGGTGTGCCGCGTCGGCGAGGAACCGCTTCGTACGTTCCTCCGACGTCTGCGCGTCGGAGATCGCCGCCTCGAGCGAATCCAGCATGTCATCGAACGCCACCGCGAGCCGCCCGAGTTCGGTGTCGTCACGGTCCGGTCGCAGTCGCTCACCGGAGCCGCCCGCAGCGATCCGTCTCGCGGTGGTCACGACCTCGCGCAGCGGATCCAGGCTCGCCCCGGACACGACCCAGAGGAGGGCGGTCGCCAGGAGCAGCGCGGCCGCGGTGCCCAGCGCCTCGATGATGACGAGCCGTCGCAGGGCGCTATCCACACCCGCGCGGGTGGCGAACACGGTGACGCGCAGCTCATCGCTGAGGACGGTGGTCCGCTCGACGCGTGGGAACGGCAGCGTCGTGGGAACGCCACCTTGACCGAAGCGGGGCGCCGCGGGTTCCGCGCGGTATTCGCGCCCGTCCGGTGTGTGCACCAGTGCCGGGATGCCGAGCTCCGCGAGACGGGCCGCGAGCCCCTCAGCTGGAAGCTCCTCCCAGACGGTCTCGACGATGTCGACGCGGGTCTGCAACACGTCGTCGAGGGTCTCCTCGAGCTGGGCCTTCATCCGGAAGAAGACGAACACGTCGAGCACGAGCAGCACAACCGTCAACACCGCCACAGCCGCGAGGGTGACGCGTCGGCGCAGCGACGGGGTGCGCATCAGGCCCGCAGGACGTAGCCGACGCCCCGCATCGTGTGGATCAGCCGATCGCCGTGCGCCTCGAGCTTGCGGCGGAGCGAGCTCACGTGCACCTCGACGACGTTGGGGTCGTAGGCGTCGAACCCCCACACGTCGGTCAGCAGCTGGGTCTTGGAGAAGACCCTTCCGGGGCTCCTCGCGAGCGCCAGCAACAGGTCGAACTCCGTGCGCGTGAGCTCGAGCTCGATCCCTCCGCGACGGACGGTGCGACCGTCCTCGTCGATCGTGACGTCCGCGACCGTCCGCGTCCCGGAGCGGATCCGTCCCGACCGTCGCAGCAGCGCCTCGACCCGGGCGAGCAGCTCGGCCATCGAGAACGGTTTGACGAGGTAGTCGTCTCCGCCCGCCTTGAACCCCGCCAGCCGGTCCTCGACCGAGTCCGCAGCCGTCAGGAAGATCACCGGGATGTCACTGATCGACCGGATCAACCGGGCCATGCTCAGCCCCCCCGGCCCCTCGGGCAGGCGCACGTCCAGCACCGCCAGGTCGGGCTGGAACGACCGCGCCACCGCCTCGACCTCGAGGCCGTGCGGTAGGGCGTAGGTCTGGTAGCCGTCGTCCTGCAGTGCGAGGGCCACCGCCTCACGGACGGACTGGTCGTCCTCGACGACGAGGACACGCGGTTGGTCCGGCATGCCCGGATGATAAGGACGCGCATCGAGCGTGGGAGGCGCGGGAGTGCTGGGACTCAGGTGGGGACTCGCGGGTCTGGTCGAACGGGGTGGCGGCGTGCAAGGCCTCACGCGACGTGGGGGGGGGCGGTAGTCAGCCACTCGTCGCCCGCCTGGTGACCGCGGGTTTGCCAGAAAGGATCGTGACATCGCCGAGAGTCGTCCGGACCGGCGAAGCCTCATCCCACAGCACCGCGAGCGCTCGCCGCAGCGGACCACCGGTTCGAGGAGCATCGAAGCCGCACCGCCGTCCTCGACGAGCCACGAGGCGGGGGTGCTCCTCGGCATGTGGAACGAACAGACCCGTGGCCGCACGCCGGATCAGCTGACGACGGTCATCGCGGTGACGACACCGATCACCGTCAGGTTCAGGGGGATGCCCGCGCGGGCGTAGTCGGTGAACCGGTAGCCGCCCGGGCCGTAGACGATCGTGTTGGTCTGGTAACCGATCGGGGTCAGGAACGAACTCGACGCGGCGACGGCGATCGCG
>JAHWKY010000101.1 GCA_019347575.1 Actinomycetota bacterium
GCTCTCGGAGTTCAGCCTCCTGCGCGCCTCCTGCGGCCCTCCACTCATCGCCACGAAGACGACGACCGCACCGAGGGCGAGGAAGGCGAGAACGATCACCAGGCCCGTCATCGCGGCGGACCCTATCCGACACGGCGGACCGCTGGGCGCCACGGCGCGACGGCGGTGCGCCCGCATCGGGCCTTGGGCGCAAAAGCTGGCGACCGCTCACCGCCGCCGCCCCTGGGCGAAGGACATCGCCGGCGGCGCGACGGCGCGAAAGTCGCCGCCCGCCGCCTCGCGATCCTCCCTCTCCTCGCGCGCGGGCAGCGCGTGGACGGGTGCGTCGCGCCCGGGGGCCTCGAGTGCGCGCAGCGCGCGAGCGACCACGTTGATCGCCCCGCCGGCGGCGGCGTGGCGCTCCAGGCGGCCCTCGGCCAGGACGAGCGGCTCGGCGCGCACGGCCAGGCGGTCGCGGTCGTAGACCGGCGGGGGGACGATCACGTTGACCGTCCCGTGCTCGTCCTCGAGCAAGAGGAAGACCACGCCGTTGGCCGTGGCCGGGCGCTGACGGGCCACGACCAGGCCGCCGATGCTCACCTTCGTGCCGTGCGCCGTGCGCTCCAGCTCGGCGCTGGTCAGCGCCCCGCGGCCGGTCAGCCTGCCTCGCAGGAGGGTCAGGGGGTGGCGGGCGATCGAGAGGCCGGTCGTCGCGTAGTCGGCCACCATCGCGTCCCATTCCTCCAGCGCGCCCAGGCGCGGGGGCGCGGGGAGGCCGAGCGGGAGCGCGAGCTGGGTGTCCCCGGTCGCGGCGGCGCTCGTGGTCGTGGCCGCCCGGGTGTCGCCGGATTGGTCGTCGCCGCCGCAGGCAGCGAGCGCGAGGGTGGTGACGAGCGCGAGGGTGGTGGTGGATCGACGAAGCATGGTTCCTCCTGGTCGGGTGATGTCGCGACCGTACGCGCCGGTGCCCCGTCAAACCTCGATACCGCGGGCGGATGAGCTCGTCCCCGCGGACGATCTTCACCGCCTCGTAGTTCGTCCGCGCAGACGATGCGCATCGCCCGTCGCGCGAATACGCTCGCGCCATGGACCCGGCGTCCGCCGCACACGCCGATCGCCGCCCCCGGCGCTCGGACTGGCTGATCGCCGCCGGCGTGGCCGCCGTCGCGCAGATCGAGGTGTGGGCCACGCAGACCGGGTCGCCCAAGGCCGCCTACGCGCTGGCCGCCCTGGCCATGACCGTCCCGCTGGCCTGGCGTCGCCCCGCCCCGATCGCGGTCCTCGTCCTGGTCTTCGTGCCGCTGTTCGCCATGAAGCTCGCGGGCGACCCGATCGAGTCGGCCTATGTCACGGCCGTGCTCGTGGTGGCCTTCTCGGCGGTGGGCGCATTCTGCCCGCGTCGCCAGGCGCTGGGCGGCCTGGCCCTGGGGATCGTGCTGCTGGGCGCGCTGCTGGTGGTCGAGAACGCGGTGGTCACCGAGGGCGTCGAACCGCCGGTGGCCGGGGACTTCGTCTTCCTGGGGGCCATCATGGCCGTGGTCTGGGCGCTGGGCGTGGGCCTGCGCGAGCGATCGCTGCGCGCCGACGAGCTCGAGGAGCGCGCCGATCGCCTCGAGGAGGAGCGCGAGGAGCGCGCCCGCGCGGCGGTGGCGCAGGAGCGCGCGCGGATCGCGCGCGAGCTGCACGACGTCGTCTCCCACTCGATCAGCGTGATCGCGGTGCAGACGGGGTCCATGCGCCGCCGGCTTCGCCATGACCGTCCCGACGAGGCGACCGAGCTGCTGGCCACCGAGCAGACCGCGCGCCAGGCGCTGGCCGAGATGCGCCGCATGCTGGGCCTGCTGCGCGCCGACGAGGACGGCGCCTCCCTCGCCCCGCAGCCGGGCATGGACCAGGTCGGCGCGCTGGTCGAGCAGCTCAGCGACGCCGGACTGGCCGTCGACCTCGAGGTGTCGGGGGAACGCCGGGCGCTGCCGCCCGGCCTCGACCTGGCCGCCTATCGCATCGTCCAGGAGGCCCTCACCAACGTCCTGCGCCACGCCGGCCCCGCCCGCGCGCGCGTGGCCGTGCGCTACGGCGACCGCGAGCTCGAGCTCGAGGTCGCCGACGACGGCCGGGGGCCGGGTCCCGAGCGCAACGGCCAGGGCCACGGGATCATCGGGATGCGCGAGCGCGTGACCCTCTACGGCGGCTCGCTGTCCACCGGGCCCGCGGACGACGGCGGGTTCGTCGTCCGCGCCGTCCTGCCGATCCCCGGCCCATGAGCATCAGCGTCGTCATCGCCGACGACCAGGCGATGGTCCGGGCCGGGTTTCGCTCGTTATTGATCCAGGAGCCCGACATCGAGGTCCTCGGCGAGGCCGCCGACGGCGAGCAGGCCATCGCCGCCGTGCGGCGCTTTCGCCCCGACGTCGCGCTGATGGACATCCGCATGCCCCACGTCGACGGCCTCGAGGCGACCCGGCGCCTCGCCGCGGCCGGCTCCTCGACGCGCATCCTCATCCTCACGACCTTCGACCTCGACGAGTACGTCTACGAGGGCCTGCGCGCCGGCGCGAGCGGCTTCCTGCTCAAGGACGCCTCGCCCGAGCAGCTGATAGCGGCCATTCACGTCATCAACGAGGGCGAGGCCGTGCTCGCACCGTCGGTCACCCGCCGCGTCGTCGAGGCGTTCTCCCGGCTCCCGGCGCGCCAGGACCACCTCACGGCCGCTCTGGCCAAGCTCACCGCGCGAGAGCACGAGGTCCTCGAGCTGCTGGCCAAGGGCTCGTCGAACCTCGAGATCGCACGCGCTCTGTTCGTCACCGAGACCACCGCCAAGACCCACGTGCGCAACGTCCTGGCCAAGCTCGACCTGCGCGACCGCGTCCATGCGGTCGTGTTCGCCTACGAGTCAGGCCTCGTGCGCCCGGCGGGGCCGTGAGCCTCCCGTGTCTGCCCAAGGCGCGGGGCGACGTTCGAAGGATCACCCACGCTGAGCGGGGTCGATCCTTCGAACGCCCCTGGCGACCCGGCGGCTCGCATCGTGATCGCGCTGCGCGAGGCGTCTATGTAGCGTCTATGATCCCGATCATGACGCCACAACCGGGGCCGTTGAAGCGTGAGGTGGGAGTGCGTGAGCTCCATGACCAGCTGAGCCGCTACGTGAGGCACGTGGCCCAAGGGGCCGAGGTGGTCGT
>JAHWKY010000102.1 GCA_019347575.1 Actinomycetota bacterium
GGACACGCGCTACGTAACGAGGACGACGTCCAGCACGCCGAGGAGCACCCCGGCCGCACCCATGGTCGTCGCGCTACGCAGCACGTGTCGTTCCTGTCGTCTCGTTCGGCGCGGTCGCGCCCACGCTCGCACGATGGTGGCGCACCGACCCGCCCTAGGTCAAACCGGGCGTCAAGCCGAGGCGAGCTGCGGCTCGGTGGGAGCGGCGATCATCGTCTCGGCGGTGTTCGCATCGCGCGTCGCCGCCGAGTCGAAGTAGAAATCGGTCTCGATGATCTTGCCGTTGCGCACGACGAAGACCGCGCAGTCCTGGGTCTCGCGGACCTTGCCGGTCTCGCCGCAGATCGCGAAGTTGTACAGCTCCACGACGACGCGGTCGTCCTCGCAGGTCCAGCGGTTCGGGGTGAGGGTCCACTTCTCCCAGTGCTCGAAGGCGAGCTTGAGGTCGGTGGTGAAGACCATCTTGCCGACCACGATCTCTCGTCCGCCGCCGGCGACGAAATGCACATCGTCCGAGCACAGCTCGGCGCAGCGATCCGCGTCGTGCCGGTTGAACGCTCCCAGCCAGGCTTCGACCACATCCCTCGGTGTCATGCAGGTCCCTTCCATGTCAGGCTCCGACCCGTCGGGTCGGACCATAACGCGACGGACGCCGTCCCGGTAGAGGAACGGAGGAACGTCCCGGAGGGCGCCGGCCGACGGGGCGTCAGGCGTCGCCGTTCAGAGCCTTGCGGGTCGCGGTCGCGATCCCGGTCCCGTCGAGGCCGAGCTCGGCCAGGATCCGGTGGGGCGAGGCGTGCGCGATGTACCCGTCGGGGACCCCGAGCTTGAGGATCGGCGGGGCGCTGTTGACGCCGGTCCGCTCGACGAGGCGGTCCGCGATGAACGCGCCCGCTCCACCACTCACGATGCCGTTCTCGACGGTGACGACGAGCGGGGCGCCGGCGAGCGCATCGAGGAGCCGCGGATCGACCGGACGGACGGCCCGGACGTCGTGGACCGCGACCTCGATGCCGTCACGCGACAGGATCTCGGCTGCTTCCAGCGCCGCACCGGCCCGGTCGCCGACGGCCACGATGGCCGCCTCGGCGCCCTGGCGGAGCCGCGCGGCCCGCAGATCGGTGCGCGCCTCGCCGCGGGAGACCGTGGCGCCCTTCGGGTAGCGGATCGCGACCGGTCCGGGCAGGTCCATCGCCTGGCGGAGCATCGAGGCGAGCTCCTCCTCGCTGGAGGGAGCGAGGACCGTCATGTCCGGGATCCGCAGGCAGAGCGCCATGTCGAGGATGCCATGGTGCGACGGTCCGTCGTCGCCGGTGATCCCGGCGCGGTCGAAGACGAACACGACGTGCGCGCCGTGCAGCCCGACGTCGAGGTTGGCCTGGTCGAAGGCCCGGGAGAAGAAGGTCGAGTAGACGGCCACGACCGGGATACGGCCCGCCATCGCCATGCCGGCCGCCCCGGTCACGGCGTTCTGTTCGGCGATCCCGACGTCGACGACCTGCCCCGGGGAACGCCCAGCGAGCGGCAGGAGCCCGGTCGAGCCAGGCATCGCCGCGGTGAGCGCGATCAGCTCGGGGCGTTCCTCGGCCAGCTCGTCGATCGTCTCGCTGAAGACCTGGGTCCAGCTACGCGGCTTGTCCGTGACCGCACGACCGGTCGCGACGTCGAAGGCGGAGGTGTCGTGCAGGCACTTCTCGGGATCGGTCTCGGCGGGCTCGTAGCCCTTGCCCTTCTGGGTGAGCACGTGCACCAGGACCGGCCCGTCCTGTCCCACGGCCGAGTGCAGCGCCTCCTCGATCGCCGGGACGTCGTGCCCGTCGACCGGACCCGTGTACCGCACCCCCAGGGACTCCACGAAGGACTGCAGCGCCGGGGCCTGGGACACCGCGGTCTTCAGACCCTCCAAGCCGGCATCGGCGATCCGCTCCGCGATCGGCAGGCGGGCGAGCACCTCGTCCATCATGGTGCGCAGACGGCGGTAGCGGCGGTTGAGCCGCAGCCGGGAGACCTGGTGGCTGAGCCGCGACACGGTGTGCGCGTAGGAGCGCCCGTTGTCGTTGAGGACGATCGTGACCGGCAGGCTGGAGTGGCCGATGTTGTTCAGCGCCTCGTAGGCCATCCCGCCCGTCAGCGCCCCGTCCCCGACCACCGCGACGATCCGCCGACGCTCCTCGGCGGCGCGGTCCGCCATGCCGCGGGCGAGCCCGAAGGCGTAGCTGAGGGCGGTGGACGCGTGGCTGTTCTCGATGTGGTCGTGGGCCGACTCGGCACGCGACGGGTAGCCGGACAGCCCACCCGCCTGCCGCAGGCTCCCGAACAGGTCCCTCCGACCCGTCAGCAGCTTGTGCACGTACGCCTGGTGGCCGGTGTCCCAGAGCAGCATGTCGTCAGGCGACTCGAGGACCCGGTGCAGCGCGAGGGTGAGTTCCACCGCACCGAGGTTGGACCCCAGGTGGCCGCCGGTCCGGGAGACGGCCTCGAGGATGAAGCTGCGGATCTCCCCGGCCAGGTCGTCGAGCTGCTCGTACGACAGCGCCTTGACGTCGGCCGGTGCGTCGATGCGTTCCAGGAGCACGTGGCGTCCTCGCCGTCGTCCTGCGGGTGGTTCGACGTGCCGGCGCCCCGGGATGGGTGCCGGCGGTCGTCTCATGGTACGCCCGTTCGGGTCATCGGTCGGAGCCGACGACGTCGGTCAGCTGCCGCGGATCGTCTCCGCGATCAGCTCGTTGGCGAGCTGCGGGTTGGCCTTCCCACGGGTCGCACGCATCACCTGCCCCACCAGCGCCCCGATCGCCTTGTCGTTGCCGCCGCGGATGTCCTCGACGGTGTCGGGGTTGTCGGCGATGACCTGGTCGACGACCGCCTGGAGCGAGTCGAGCCACTCACGGGTCTCCTGGGGGTCGGCATCGGGGAGTTGGGTCGGCATGCCGTCGGTGATGATCTTGGCGTCCATCGCGAGCTTCTCCTGGTGCCGCTGCCGCTACGAGCGCAAGCCTACGAGGCGACGCCGTGGTCAGAAGCC
>JAHWKY010000103.1 GCA_019347575.1 Actinomycetota bacterium
GGCACCGCCGCACGGAGTGGTTCACCCGTCAGCCGTCGTCCACCTGCGCTCGGAGGGCGGCGATGTCGGCGATCTCCCACGCCTCGAAGACCTTGCCATCGCGGAGGTGAGCGATCACCGCCTGATCGATCCGAAAGCTACGGCCTGTGCCGTCGACTCCACCGAAGGAAGTCGTGAGCGTGCCGGTGACGACGACGCGAGCCATCTCCACGTCACCATCGACCAGCACTTCCTGTACGTCATGGCGTAGGTCGGGCATGGCGGCTAGAGCGTCCCGCCAGACCGCCTTCTCTTCATCGGCACTCGCTGTTGAGAGTCCCGCCGGCGCATGGATGATTGCGTCGGGATGGAGCAACTGATCGAAGGCGTCGAGGTCGCCCGCATCGCCGGCAGCCAGCCAGCGGAAAACGACCGTGGAGGAGAAGTCACGCATGCGGGGAGTGTCGCACTGCACATCCTCCGCGTCCATGGAACTGGACTACCAGCTATCGGCGAAGCCGACGGTGAGCTCGGGCACGTGTACCGGCTACGGAATCATGCGGCAAGAACCGGACCGGATCGGACGTGGAACCGCTCGCCGAGAGTGTCGAGGGTCCTGCGGTGGTGTTCTCGATCCCGACGGTGCGTTCTCAGGAACTCGGTCACTCCGATGATCCTGCGCGGGAGTGGATACCAGCGGTCGAAGTCGAGCCCGCAGTCCATGAGGACCTTCTTGGGTAGCGCCTCGGAGATCATGCTGAGGTTGTGCAGGGCCAGGCTCATCGAAGCGAAGGTGACAATGGCCTTCGCCTTGCTGTAGAGGTCTGCGATGTCCAGCTCGTACAGACCCAGGCCCCCCAGCTGGCCCCTGAACATCAGGTGCGTGAGGAAGTAGCCCGCGAACGAGGGGTACACGCCGGTCGTGCTGGAGCGCATCTGGATCGAGAGCGTTGTCGCAGCCGGGGAGACGAATGGCTCATACGGGTGCGACGTGCGGAGCAGCGATCCGGTGCAGTTCACCAGCCAGGTCCCCCTCGGCACGATGTGCGTGCGGCCGCTGCGGAAGACCAGCTCGACCTCGTCGTCACGATCCACGGCGTCGCTGAAGTACTCCTTCTCGATCGAGTGCAGCCCTGCGGTGATGACCGCCAGCTCGACGTCGGACAGGTACGCGTTGAAGAAGTCCGTCGCGTCGGGAAGGAGCCCGATGCCGTAGGTGACGCGGAACCACTCGCGGACCTCGTCCTCGTTGGTGCCGTCGAACCGCTGTCCGACCTGCCGCAGCATCGTATTGATCGGGGTGCCGGCACACCATCGGCGAGCACCTGTCGGGAAGAAGGTTTCGCGTCTGGCGAAGATGACTCCCGGGCCGGCCAGCATGCTCACCTTGCGATCCGGGAACGCCGTGATCAGCCGGTGAGCCGTGTCCATCGCGGTCTTGCCGCCACCGACGATCCAGATCGGAGTGTCGTCCCCGCGCAGCTCGGGCCCGTCGGGGTCGAGGAGCTCGGGAGTGGTGGAGCGCACGCGACCGCTGGATGTCTCGAGCGGCCGGTTCGGCGTGACCTGATGCCCGAACGCCTTGATCAAGCGTTTCGCCGTCACCGTCTCGATGCGACCTTCGGGGGACCTCAGGGTCACGTGGACGAGGCCGTTGATGTCCCCGTGTGACACGTAGTCCCAGCCAAAGTGCTCCTCGACGCCGACACGCTTGCTGGCGATGTCCAGACAGCGCTGGAGATGGTCCATGACCTCTGGTTTCGTGGCCAGGTGGCTGGGGTCCTCGCGGAGGGCCCACGTGATGTTGCCGGCCGTGAAGATTCCGTGTGGCTGGTGCAGGCGGACGTAGTCATAGGTGTCGACCCACATGCCCCCTGCGCGCGGTCGCCTGTCGACCAGGGCGACCCGATCCGAACGGGAGAGGTACGTGCTCGCCACGACGAGGGCATTCAGCCCCGTGATGCCCGCCCCGACGATGCAGACCTCATACGTCCGGGCTGAGGAGCGGATCGGCGTGGCATGCGAGCCAGAATCGCTCATCGGTCAACTCCAATCGGTCGGGCGGCTACCCGACCATCACCGCTATGCCATAGTAGAGATAAGACTTAGCGACGGAGCGAGCAGCATGACAGCGACTATCGAACCCCATGCGCGACGGTGGCGGCGCACCCCGGCCTCCCAGGGACGTCAATAGGACCCGCTGACAGTACCCGGCGGGCGGGTTGGCGCCGACGGGGATCTCCGCGGTCCCTGCGGCCCCACGCCCGCCGACGCGCAGACAGCCGACGAAAAGAGACTGGCACCGTCCGGTCGGCCGACGGGACCGAGATCGGTTGGCGCAGATCGGGCTCAGGCGACCCAGTAGTCCTGCACAACAGGACCAGCGCGGAGCGCCAACTGGGCGGTCATCGCTGTCTCCGGCACACAGTGTCGGTCCGTAGTCTGGCGGGCACCACGCCCGCGATCTCGCGGCCGCGCCGGGGCCGACATTGGCAGGAGGTGATGGTCATCAACCGTCTGGCAGCCGAGATCTCGCCGTACCTGCTCCAGCACGCCGACAACCCCGTGGACTGGTTCCCGTGGGTGAGGCGGCGTTCGAGGAGGCACGGCGCCGGAACGTCCCCATCTTCCTCTCCGTGGGGTACTCGAGCTGCCACTGGTGACCATCAGAGACGCGAGGAGCGTCACGCCTCCCCGATGAACCCGGCCGGGGCGACGATCGGCATGTCGCGCCACGAGCCCAGGGCGAGCAGGTGGCGGTCGCCGCTGACGATCACGTCGGCGGTGTCCTCTGCAGCTGCCTCGAGCACCCGGTTGTCCGCGGGGTCGTTGATGATGTCCTCCACCACCTCGGCGGGCTTCACGAGCTCGCCGATCCGGATCATCTGTGCGACCACCTCCTCCACGTAGGCCGGCTCCCAGTCGAACTTGTCGACCAGGACCCGACCCAGCTCCGCTAGCAACGGCCGGGACACGATCATCGTCAACTCGCCGGAGAGCACCCGGCGGTAGACGTCCTCGG
>JAHWKY010000104.1 GCA_019347575.1 Actinomycetota bacterium
AGGCGAACGGCTCGAGCTGCTCGAGATGCTTGATGGTCGGGAACACGAGCGGGAGCTCCCCAGCACCGTGGGCGGCCAGCGCACCGGTCGGCGTGAACCAGCCCAGGTCCACGCACTCGTCACCGTCGACCTGCGGCTGTGCGGTCTCGGGGAGCGCTGCGACGAAGAAGTGGGTGTCGTAGCGGGTCTCGACCTCGCGGGGCGTGATCCACCGGGAGAACTTGACCAGGTCGGCGGGATCGATCCCACCGATCGCCGCCTCCTCCTCCAGCTCCCGCACAGCAGCGGCGCGGTGACCTGCGTCGCCCTCGCCGTCGTGAGCGTCCACCGTTCCTCCGGGGAAGACCCAGAAGCCGCCCATGAACCGCGCGCGCGGCGTGCGTTGGACGAGCAGCACCTCGAGGAGCTCCTCGCCACCGCGCACCACGATCACCGACGCGGCCTGGCGCGGCACGGTCTGCCGGCCCGCGTTGAGCTCCTCTCCGGGGGGCGGACGGTCGAAGCGCACGATCGTCGAACAGTACCCGGCGCCGCGGTGGGTAGGGTCCCGTACATGAGCACCGAGACCGAGGCCGCACAGCGCTGGATCTGCGAGTCGTGCGGATTCATCTACGACCCCGAGGAGGGCGGCCTGCCCCAGCGCGTGGGCGAGCGGACCAAGGTGACCGTCGCCACCCTGGAGCCCGACCAGTACCCGCCGGAGGGCCAGGAGTTCTTCGAGGCCTACCACCAGGAGTACGGCGAGGAGGACCCCAACCCCTACGCGATCTACGGCTACGAGGCGGCGAGGCTGCTGCTCGACGTCCTCGAGCGGGCCGAGGACCCCACCGACCGCGCCGCGGTGATCGAGGCCCTCTTCAACACCAAGGACCGCGAGTCGGTGCTCGGCACCTACAGCATCGATGACAACGGTGACACGACGCTGACGAGCTACGGCGTCTACCGGATCGAGGACGGCCGGCTGGTCTTCGACCAGGAGGTCCAGGCCGGCGGAGAGGCCGAGCCCGGCGGAGCCGGCGAGCCTGGAGCCGAAGAGCCCGGCGGAGCCGGCGAGCCCGGCGGCGAAGAGCCGGGCGGCGGGACGGCCCCCGAGGGCGAAAGCCCAGAGGAGTAGTTCTCCGCAGGCAGCGGGCGCGGACCGCGCGGCCCCGCCCCGCCGCTTGACTGGCCGCCAGTGGAAGCCATCGGCGCACAGCGCACGGCGCCCGTCGCCATAGCGAGGCTGCGGGAGCTCGTTCCGCGCTACGCGCTGATCGCCCTCCTGCTGGCGATGCCGGTCGCCTTCGGCGTCCACGACCTGGCCACCGAGGGCGACCTCTCCCGCCTGGGCAACAACCTGGTGGACGGTCTGTCCAACGGCGCCATCTGGGCGCTGGTGGCCGTCGGCTACACGCTGGTCTACGGCATCATCGAGCTCATCAACTTCGCCCACGGCGAGGTGTTCATGATCGGCTCGTTCGTCGCGGTGGGGGTGTGGGGTGCGCTCGGCCTCGGGCTGACCACGGGCGTGCCGGGCCTGATCGCGGGGCTTGCGGTGGTGCTGGTCGTCGCCGCGGTGGCATGCGGCACGCTCAACACGATGATCGAGCGCGTCGCCTACCGGCCGTTGCGCCTCGCGCCGAGGCTCGCGGCGCTGATCACGGCAGTGGGCTTCTCGTTCATCCTGCGCAACGTCGGGCTGCTGTGGCTCGGCGGCTCGCCCGAGAGCGTCCCCGACCTGATCGGCTCCCAGAACGCCCTCTTCGAGCCGGCCGGCGTCACCGTCACCAACGGCGACGCGCTCGCCGTCCTCACGACGATCCCGCTCGTGCTCGCGCTCACCACCTTCCTCGCCCGCACACGCCTGGGCAAGGCGATGCGCGCCAGCGCCCAGGAACCCGATGCGGCGCGGCTCATGGGCGTCAACGTGGACACCACCATCTCGCTGACCTTCCTGCTCGGCGGGCTGATGGCGGGCGCGGCGGGCCTGATCTTCGCGCTCTACCAGACCACCATCTGGTACTTCCAGGGCTTCACCGCAGGGCTCATCGCCTTCACCGCGGCGGTCATGGGGGGGATCGGCAACCTCCGGGGAGCCGTGCTCGGGGGCCTGATCCTCGGATTCATCCAGCAGATCTCCGACAACCGGATCGGTTCCCAGTGGACGGCCGCCATCGTGTTCGCCTACCTCGTGGCGATCATGGTCGTCCGTCCGCAGGGCCTGCTGGGCGAGGAGACGCGGGAGGCCGGATGACCGTCGCCCTGCAGCGGGTGCGTGCGGTGGAGCACCTCAACCGCTACGCCACGGCGGCCGCGATCCTGTTCGCGGGGCTGCTGCCCTTCTTCTACGACAGCGGCAGTCCGTTCATCGAGGACGCCGTGATCGCGCTCGCCTACGTGGTGATGGCGCTCGGGTTGAACATCATCGTGGGCTTCGCCGGCCTGCTCGACCTGGGCTACGTGGCCTTCTTCGCCATCGGCGCCTACACGATCGGCGTCGCGATGCTCGTCCTCGGGGCGCTCGGCGTCGAGGAGGAGTCGGTGGCCCGCTTGGCCGCCCGGCTCGTCGGCACCTCCCCGCTCGCCCGCTAGGGTCGCGACCGTGACGATCCGCGGTGCGATGGGCCTGCCCGTGGTCGGCATGGTCGGCGGCGGACAGCTGTCGCGGATGACCCACCAGGCGTCGATCGCGCTCGGCCTGTCGCTGCGGGTCCTGGCCGACGCCGAGCACGACAGCGCGGCGCTGGTCGCCAACGGCGTCAGCATCGGCGAGCACACCTCGCTGGACGACCTGCGGGCGCTGGCCCGGCTGGTGCCCGCCGGCGTCGAAGGCGCCATCCTCGACGCAGCCTCGATCGGCGGCGGCTGGGCCTTCGCCCAGCTCCGTCAGGCCTTCGAGGTCACCGCCTTCACCGGTGAGACGCCGTGGTCGGCCCTGACCCGCCTGGGCGCCGAGCTCGAGGTGCCCGAGTTGGGGGAGCTGGCGGCCAGCGTGTCGCTGGC
>JAHWKY010000105.1 GCA_019347575.1 Actinomycetota bacterium
TCTCGACGGTGGCCACCTGGTCGTTGACGGTCCCGTACTCGCAGCCGCTGCTCTCTGGGGCGCTGGTGGTGCTGTTGCCAACGACCCCGAGCGGGCTGTCCTCGGTCGCTGGCGCGCCGCACGCCGTGCCCTTCAACTCCAGGCACACCCCGTCGTCCTCGGTCAGCCACGCGGACATGCGCCAACTCCGGTCGCTTCCCTCGAACACGCCCTCGGCAATCACGACCGGGGAGGTGATCGCCCGGGGAGTGTCCTCCTCGGGCGGTCCGGGTTCTGACGGGTTCTCCGACGGCTGCTGCGCGCCATCTCCGATGACAGGTCCGGAGGCCGGCCGGGACTGGACGAACACGACCAGGGTTGCCACCACCAGCAGCAGCGCCACTGCGCCCGCGGCCACGACACGCCGGGTCCGGTCGCGGCGGCGCACGTGTCGGGCTCGGTCCCGTCGTCGTCGGTGCAGGCGGTGATGGTGTTGGTGCCGGACTGCTGGTTGGTGAAGGTGAAGGTGGCGGTGCCGTTGGCGTCGGTGGTGTCGGTGCCAGAGGCTGGCGTGGGATCGCCGGCGCCGGTGACCTCGAACCTCACATCCGCCCCCGACACCGGGTTGCCGGAGCTGTCGGTCAGGGTCGCGGTCACGGTGTGGTCCTCACCGACCGTGTTCGTGGCGGACTCGGGCTCGAGCACGAGCGTGTCGGGGGCGCCGGCCTCCCACGTCGCGTCCGCGGTGTCGGCGACGTCATCGGGGTCGGTCACCACGTTCCCCGCGGTGACGGTCGCGCAACCGTCGGCGGTGTCATCGACGCAGGCGACGATCCGGTCGACGGCGGCTGTCGCGGGCCCGTCGTAGTCGAGGGTTGCTTCCCCGTCGTCGTCGGTCGTTACGGTGTCGGTCACGACCGGGACGGCACCGAAGTCGTCCCCCCCGTCGGTGGACCGGTAGACCTCGAACCTCACCGGCACGTCCGGGAGACGGTCGACGGCGTGCCCAGCGACCGTCGCGGTCACCGAGTGATCCGTCGCGGCCGGGTTGGTCGCCTCGGACGGATCGAGGGTGAGGTCGCAGGCGCCGTCCTCCGTCGCGAGGCGCCGCAACTGGAACTCCGCCGCGACGCGCACCGCGGCCGGGCCACCGGCGACCCGGACCAGCTCGACCTCGCAGCCGAGCGACTCGAGGAACGGTGCGAGTGCGGCCGCGCGGCTGTCGAGCGTCTCCGGGTCCCAGGTGAGGAGGACGGGGGAGCGGAGGAGGCCGGCACGTGCTCCGAGGCTCAGCGCGTCGGGGAAGTTGGCACCGACCGCGAAGTTCAGCACCTCTGTGCCCCACCCGAGCTGGTCACGTGCGAAGCGCGCGATGGCCACGGCGGTCTCGACCCGGTCCTCCCCCGACACGCGGATCACGGTGATGCCGCGAGCTCGCAGCTGCGCCGCCACCGTCTCGGAGACGGCCACCGGCCCCCCCGGGATGATGACCTGGGTGATCGCTCGCGACTCGAGCGCCTCCGCCGTATCCGGGTGCAGGGATCCGGAGCGGGTCAACAGCAGGGGGAACTCGGCCGAGAACGCCACCGCTCCGGCGACGAGCGCATCCGGGAAGTTCTCGCCGCTCGCCACGATGGCGGTGCGGCGGCCGTTGAGGAACCCGACCGTGGTCCCGGGTCCGGTGGCGATGGCCGCCGCGGTGGCGTAGCGGTGGGCGCCGGTGATACGACCGACGTTGAGGCCGAGTGCGCGCAGCTGGTCCGCGACCGCCTCGCTCACGGCCTCGGGTCCGCCGAGGATGAACGCGTGGCTCGCCCCGAGGTCCTCGATCGCCGCTCGTGTCTCGTCGGGGACGAAGGTCGTGTGCGTGAGCAGCACCGGCGCCCCGAGCTGACCGGCGAGGTAGTTGCCGGCGAGGGAATCGGGGAACGCATCACCGCGTGCGATGAGCACCGCGTCGGAGGGGTCGAAGCCTTCCCGTGCGATCAGACTCGCCGTATCGAAGCGTGTCGAGCCGCGGTAGCGCTCGGAGCGGACGAGGCCGTCGCCGGACCAGTCGACCACGGTGCCCGTCACCCCGGGGAACGACGAACGCGGCGGAGCAGCATCGGAGGCGGGCGGTGCGAGGCCGAGCAGCAGCGCCATCCCGAGGAGCGCCCCGAGCGCGTACGTGATCGGTCGCTGACGAGCCGACTGACCGGAACGCGCGTGGTGAACCATGACCAATCCCCTCTGCCGCTCCCCGTCGAGCGTCGGTTCCGCTCCGGCCCCTCGCGGACCGACCGTAGCGTCAACGCCCGCGGTATGCGCCGGTTGCTGACGATCGGTGTCGGGTCAGCTGAGCTCAGGGGGCGTCTCGCCGAACTCCTCGTAGTGGGCGGCGAGGTGGCTGTAGACATCCTCGATGTCGGGCTGGGGCAGGTCCACGCCGCCCCGACCGCCGGTCATGATGTTCATCGCGCGGTGCACGCCCACACGACGTGCAGGGGCGTCGATGGGTTCGTGGCCTCCGACGAGCGTCCCCCCTCCGACCTGGGCGAGGCTCAGGTGTGGCGGGCTTGGTCCCAGGCGGATAGGGGTAGGGAGCAGTAGTAGCCCAGGTCGGGTTGGCCCGATCCGACCGGGGGGAGCTGCGATGCGCCGCGGAAGCGGGTGCCGTTCTGGGCCAGTGCTGTCCCGACGGCCGCCTGTTCAAGGGTGTCGATGGAGCCGGCGGGTGGGAGGGGGAAGGTGCCGGGTTCGACCACGTGCAGGAAGGTGAACATGCCCAGGTCGGAGTGGCGTTGGACGTGGCAGTGGATCATCCAGTCGCCGTTGCCGA
>JAHWKY010000106.1 GCA_019347575.1 Actinomycetota bacterium
CCCGGAGGCCCGCGCGCACCGCGGCGCCGGAGGCGAGGGAGACCTCGTGCTCGGAGGACCGCCCGCCCGCCAGGACGGCGACCCTCATCCTTGCGGCCCTGTGCCGCCTGTGCCCCCGCCGCCGCCGCCGGAGCCGGAGCCCGGGCCACCTCGGGGGTCCTCGTCCTCGCCGCCGTCGCCCGGCTCGGGCTCGGGCTCGAACCGCCCCACCGTGATGGCCACCGTGGCGCCGCGATCGGCCTGCGACCGACCGTCGGGCGCCTGGCCCAGCACGATCCCGTCCCTGGAGGCACTGTTCACGTCGCGGTCCTGGATGTCGACCTGGAAGCCCCGCGCCGACAGGCGCTCGGCGGCCTGCGACTCGCTGAGGCCGACCACGTCGGGCACGGTGACCTGCTCGGGCGCAGTGGCCACCGTGATGGTCACCGTGGAGCCGGCCGCGGCCTGCCGGCCCCCCGCCGGGTCCTGGGCCACGACGGTGCCCGGTGGCCCGCCGCCCTCGGTCCGGGCCACGTCGACGCCGAAGCCCGCGCGGCGCAGCGCCTGGGTGGCCGCCGCCTCCTGCCGACCCACCACCGAGGGCACTCGGGCCGTCCGCTGACCGCGGGAGACGATCAGCGTCACCTCCGACCCGCGGGGGGCCTGCACGCCCGGGCCGGGCCGGGTCTCGATGACCCGTCCGGCCGGCACCTCGCGCGAGAAGACGCGTTCCTCCTCGACCTCGAAGTCCGCGTCCTCCAGCGCCTCGACCGCCTCGTCGCGCGGCTCGCCCACCACGTCGGGCACCGCCACCACCTCGGGGCCCGCGGACACCGTGAGGTTGACCGTGGAGCCCTCGGGGGCCTCGGTCCGTCCCGGAGGGTCCTGGCCGATGACGCGCCCGGGTGGCTCCGGATTGCGCGCCTCGGTGATCTCGACCTCGAAGCCCTCGCTGCGCAGCCGCTGCTGGGCGACCTCGATGTCGGCTCCCACGACGTCGGGCACGGTGACATCGTCGGGCCCACCCGCCAGCAGCAGGGCGGCGATGACCACACCGGCCACCAGCAGCGCCGCCAGCACCGCCCACAGCCGCCGGCGGCGTGGGCGCTGTGGCTGGGCGCCCTGCTCCCACTCCTGGGAGGAAGCAGGCCCGCCCACCGGGGGCAGGAAGGCCGTGGTGTCCCCGCCCGGGGCGCCGGTGAGCTGGGCACGCACGGCCTCCAGCGCGCCTATGAACTCGTCGGCGTCCTTGAAGCGATGGGCTGGGTCCTTCTCCAGCGCACGCATCGTCACCGCCTCGAGGTCGGCTGGAACATCGGGACGCAACTCCGACAGGGCCGGCGGCGCCTCGCTGACCTGCTTGAGCGCGATGGTCACCGCGCTCTCGGCGTCGAAGGGCAGCCGCCCGGCGAGCATCTCGTAGAGGACGATGCCGATCGCATAGAGGTCGGACTGGGCGCTGACCGCGTGGCCCTGGGCCTGCTCGGGGGACAGGTACTGCGCCGTCCCCATGATCGAGCCCGTCTCGGTCATGTCCGAGGCCCCCGCGCGGGCGATGCCGAAGTCGGTGACCTTCGCGCGGTCCTCTTCGTCGAGGATCACGTTGTGGGGCTTGAGGTCGCGGTGGATGATCCCACGGCGGTGGGCGAAGCGGGCGGCGCGCAGGATCTGGATGGCGATGTCCACCGCACGCAGCGCATCCAGCGGGCCCTCATCGCGGATGATGTCCTTCAGCGAGCGCCCCTCGAGGAACTCCATGGCGATGTAGTAGGTGCCGTCCCACTCCCCGCGGTCGTAGACCGAGACCACGTGCTGGTGCTGCAGGCCGGCGGCGTTCTGGGCCTCGCGGCGGAAGCGCTCGACGAACTCCTCGTCCTCGGTGAAGCGCCGGTGCAGGACCTTGACGGCCACCTTGCGCCCCAGCTGGAGATCGTCGGCCCCGTAGACCTCGGCCATGCCGCCGGAGCCCACCTTGCCGATGACCTGGTAGCGCCCGTCGATGACCGTGTCGGTGGTGATGTCGGGCATCAGTGGGCCACTAGTCGAGCAGGCTCTCCAGCACCGCGCGGGCGATCGGGGCGGCCACCTGGCCGCCCTGGCCGCCCACCGCGCGCTCCACGGTGACCGCGATGGCCACCTTTGGGTCCTCGGAGGGGGCGAAGGCGATGAACCAGAGCTGGTTGATGTTGTTCTGGATGTCGATCTCGGCCGTTCCCGTCTTACCAGCGACGCCCGTGCCCGCCAGCGCCGCCGCCCCGCCCGTTCCCGACTCGACGACGTTGCGCATCATGGCCGTGACCTGCTGCGCCGTCTCCTTGGACATGACCCTGCGCATCCGGTCGGGCTCGATCTCATCCACGGTGCGCCCGTCGCGGTCGGTGATCTTACGGGCGATCCGCGGTTCCATGAGCACGCCGTCGTTGCCCACCGCCGAGGCGATCATGGCCATCTGCAGGGGCGTGGTGAGCAGGCCGGCCTGGCCGATGGCGATACGTGCGAGGTCCAGCCCGGCGTCCGTCGGCTTGACCAGCTCGCCCTCCTCGTCGTAGGTGCCCGAGGCCTCGACCTGGCCGCTG
>JAHWKY010000107.1 GCA_019347575.1 Actinomycetota bacterium
CGGTCAGCGGCCATGTGTTCAGAGTCGACCGCAAGGACGGGCCGGTCTGGTACGCCAAGTACCGCCTGCCCGACGGGCGGCAGGTGCAGAAACGACTCGGGCCGGCGTGGTGCGCCCGGGGGCGCCCGGCGGCCGGGTTCTTCACCAGGCGCACCGCCCAGGGGTGGCTCAGCGAGGTTCTCGCCCAAGCCGAGGCCGGGACGCTGCCTGGCCTGCGCCGCTCGGGCGCCACGTTCTCCGACGCGGCGCACGAGTGGCTGCGCTACGCCCGGGAGGACCGCGCGTGCAAGCCCTCGACGATGCGCGACTACCGCACGGCCGTTGAGGCCCATCTGCTGCCCACCTTCGGCCACCTCGAGCTCGAGGACGTGCGAGCGGATGGCATCGAGGGCTGGCGAGCGCAGCTCTGCTGCTCGCCGCGCACCAAGAACAAGCTGCTCACCGTCCTCAACGGGATCTTCCGCCGCGCCCAGCGGGTCTACGGGCTGGCTGCCAACCCGGTGGCCACCATCGAGCGTCTGCGCGAGCCGCGGCGCTGTGACATGGAGGTGTTCACCCCCGAGGAGGTCTTCGCGCTGGTGCGCGCCGCTGCCTCGCGACAGGACGCGGCGATCTTCCTGACCGCCGCCTTCACCAGCCTGCGCCGCGACGAGCTGATCGCGCTGCGCTGGCGCGACGTGGACTTTGCCTCCTCGGTGATCCGCGTGCGGGCCAGTACGCCGGGGAGCAGCTCACCACACCCAAGTCGGGCAAGCTGCGCTCGGTTCCTTTGGCCCCCGAGGTGGCTGGCGCGTTGGAGGGACTGGCTGCTGGCGGCCGGTCGAGCGGCGACGACGACCTGGTGTTCGTCGGCGAGCTGGGCGGCTATGTCGACGGCTCGGCGCTGCGCCGGCGCTACGACGCGGCCCTCCAGCGCGCCGGGCTGCGCCGCCTGCGCTTCCACGACCTGCGCCACACCTTCGGCACCCGCATGATCGCTCACGCCGACATCGTGCGGGTCAAGGAATGGATGGGCCACGCCGACGTGCAGACGACCATGCGCTACCTGCACTACGCCCCGCGCCCCGACGACGCCGCCCTGGTCGCCCGCGCCTTCACGGTCGCTAACCGGTGATGGCGCCCCACGACCATGGAGGGCAGGCGTCCGAGCTGCGGGACGCCGGGTGGACGGCCCGGAGACCGCTCGCCTGCCCGTCCCGCTATGCGTCTTGGTGTGGGACGGGGTCGGCGGTCGTTTCGCCCCGTCGCACCGGCCTTCGGGCGGCCTTCGTGGGCCCGACCACCCGCCCCCACCATCTACTGCGTAGCTGGGTGAGTTCGGGTGGTCGGGCCCACTTCAGGAGCGGGGTCTGCGACGGGGCGAAACGACAGCCTCCAGTGGGGGTGGATGATGGGTGTGGGACGGGCAGGCGGTGGGACGGGTGGCAGGCTGGGTGACGGGCGGAGCGGTGGCGAGCGTCCTGGGTGGTGGTGGCTGAGGCGCTGGTGGTGGCAGGGCTGGTGGGCCGGGGGCGACGCGGGAGGGTTGAAGCCGAGCGTGATTGGTTGGTGTTGGGGTGGATCGCGCGGTTTAGGTTTGTCGACGCGCGGGTGTTGGCGTGGCGTTTTGGGGTTTCGCTGCGTCGGGTCAATGCGCGGGTCACCCGGTTGGAGGCCGCGGGGCTAGTGGGCTGTGCGCGCCGCCATGACGCCCAGGCCCGGACGATCTTTGTCAGCCGTCGCGGCGCGGTCGCGCTGGGGCTGGGGCCGCGGCGTGCTCCGCGGGTGGAGGTCCAGCGCACCGACGAGCTGGCGCTGGCAGCCCTGGTCGCGCGTATCGAGACCACTTCGCCGGGTTTGGTGGTGTTGACCGAGCGCGAGGGCCGCGCCCGGCAGGCTGACGGCGCGGGGCGCTTTAGCGTGGTGGTGTCGGGTGGCGGTGGGTCTCGGGCGTTGCGCTGGCCCGATCTGGTGGTCCACACCGGGCGGCGACGTGTCGCGCTGGAGCTCGAGCTGGCGGCCAAGACCACCGAGCGCCTCACGGGCATCGTGGGCGGCTATCTGGACGCCGGGGTCTTTGACGAGGTGCGCTTTTTGGTCGGCTCGCCGGCGCTGGCCCGCCGACTCTCGCGGGTGTGCACCGACCCTGGTCCCGCCATGCCCGCCCGGGGCCATCCGTTGCGTCTGACTTCGTGTCCGGTTTTGGGCGTAGATTCAGCCAACCAGGTCGGGGGGTTCGGGCGGCCTTGACCGGGAGGTTGGAGCATGGCCGAGCACAGCAGGGGCGCCGGGGGTCGGCGCCGCAAGAAGTTCCTGACGGCTGAGCAGAAGTACGAGCTGTGGACTGCGCTGGTGCGGGGCGACGCGACCCAGCGGGAGCTGGCCGACCGGTGGGGTGTGGACCGCTCCGTGGTGGTGAAGGTGTCCCAAGTCGCCAAGCACGGCGCCTTGGCCGCCCTGGAGGCGTCGAAGCCGGGCAAGCCCGCCGCAGCCTGCTGCCGCGGCCAACACAACAGCTGCAGCCACCCACGCGAGCCGCCGGCGCAGGTGG
>JAHWKY010000108.1 GCA_019347575.1 Actinomycetota bacterium
GGTGGCCACGGTGCCCGCGGTCGCGCTGGCCTTCCTCGACCCGGCGCTCGCCGACGCGGGCGCCGACCTCGGCTCGCGCATCCTCGCGGGGCGCCGTCTGGCGCTGACCCTGGCCGTCTGTCTGGCGGCGCTGCTCGCCGCGGCCTGGGCGCTGCTGCACCTGGAGGGGCGCGTGCGCTGGAGTCCTCGGCGCTCGGCGCGCGTCTGGCGCGCCGCGGCCGTGGCCGCCGCCGTCGCGGCGGTGCTCGGCCTGCTGGGCGCCGCGGTCTCCGACCGCGGGCTGGGCGGCACCGCGCAGGCGCTGGCCGACGGCGCCTGGGGGGTGCTCGTGGCGCCCGAGCACGCCGAGGCGGCACGCTGCGGCCCGCCCGGCGCCCTGCTGGCCGCCACCGACCCGCTCGCCGCCCTCCAGCGCCTGGCCACCGCCTGGCGGCGCGCGCTGGGCGCGCGGGTGGTGGGCATCACCGGCTCGACCGGGAAGACCTCGACCAAGGACGTGCTCGCCGCGATGCTCGCCCCCCACCGCGCGGTGACGGCCACCCGCGCCAACTACAACACCGAGATCGGACTGCCGCTGACCGTGCTGGAGGCGCCGCCGGCCACCGAGGTGCTGGTGCTCGAGATGGCCATGCGCGGGCCGGGACAGATCGCCGAGCTGGCCGCGATCGCCGAGCCCGACGTCGGTGTGGTGGTCAACGTAGGACCGGTGCACCTCGAGCAGCTGGGCTCGATCGAGGCCGTGGCCGCCGAGAAGGCGGTGCTGCTGCGCGCCCTGCCCCCCGGCGGTACGGCGGTGGTTCCGGCCGGCGAGGCGCTGCTGGAGAAGCGCGCCGCCGCCGGCGTGACCACGGTGACCTTCGGCCCCGGGGGCGACGTGGCGCAGCCGCCCGAGGGCCTGGAGCTCTCGAGCAGCCCGGCCGCGTGCAGCACGTAGGAGGCCGAGCCGGAGCAGTCGTAGCCGTCGTCCTCCCACTGCCCGTGGCCGCCGCCGTACCTGTAGGGCTTGTGGGCGATCTCGTTGCCGGCGGCGATGATCTGCTTGACCGCCTGGGGTGCGCCGGCCGGAGCGACCGCGAAGCCGTCCTCGGTGATGCGGGCCTGCTCGCCCTCCTGGAGGGTCCCCGGGGTCGGGCCCTTGTCGCGTCCGCCCTCCTCGGGCACGCCGCCGATGGCCTCGCGCAGCACCCGGATGTCGCCGCAGGTCATCCGGCCGTCCTCCTTGCGCCCCACGGCGCCCTTCCAGCCGTCCACCGCCGCCTGGGTGCGCGGGCCGAACTGGCCGTCGATGCGCAGGTCGTCGCCGAGCTTGTTGAGGAAGTCCTGCAGGACGCGGATGTCCTGCCCCTCGTCGCCCCTGTACAGCGGCCAGCGCTCACCGAGCGCGCCACGCTTGTCGGGCGTGCAGTGGTGGTCGTCGTCGTGGTGGCTCGAGGCGGGGGCGACCGGCAGGGCCATCAGGCTGGCGACGAGCGCCGGTACGGGCAGCAGGCGGGACAGGCGTGTCACAGACGGCGTTCCTCTCGTTCTTGAGCCTGCGGGGTTAGCTGACGGGCTCGCGCTGAACGAGCAGCGCTACGTCACTGGGGATGACGATTCGCCCCTGCCGGCCTCGTCAGGCCGGCCACTGGGTCCCCCACTCCCCGTCGCCGTGGCGGCGGGGACTCGGCAGGTTTGCGGGCGGGAGCCTATCGAAGTGCCCGGCGCCCGTGCACGCGGCCTTTCAGGTGCAGGCATTTCCGCCGCGCCGTGGGGGCGGGGGAGGGACGCTTACCGCGTCAGCGCAGAGACGAGCGCGAGGGCGACCGCGGCACGCGGATGCAGCGAGGCCGCATCGACGTACTCGTGCGGCGCATGGGCGCCACCGCCGCAGGGGCCCAGGCCGTCCACGGTGAGCGGGATCACGGGGGCGAAGTAGCTGGCGTCGCTGGCCCCGCCGCGGTCGGTGCCCACGATGGGGCGCCCCAGACGCTCGCCGGCCGCGGCCAGCAGGTCGCCGGTGATCTCGCGCGAGTCCATGCCCGGCCACTGGCGCTGGAGGGCGGCCTCCAAGCGCACTCCCTCGCGCTCGGAGGGAATGGCGTCCAGTACCGTTTGGAAGGCGCCCAGTCCGTCGGCACGCAGGTCGCAGGTCAGGGCTCCGTGAGCGGGGACGACGTTGAAGACCTCGCCGGCGCTCATCACCGTCGGCACCGCGGTGAGATGCTGCTCGCCCTGGGGATCGTGGAGTCCGGCGATGCGCTGCGCCGCATCGGCCAGGGCCAGCAGCGCGTTGCGCCCGCGGTCGGGCGCCGCACCGGAGTGCGCCGAGCGCCCGTGGGCCTCCACCCGCAGGGTGCCCGCGGCCTTGCGCTTGACCACGACGGCGTCCTGGCCCTCCGGCGTGTGCTGACCGGCCTCGAAGCACAGGCACGCGTCCCAGCCG
>JAHWKY010000109.1 GCA_019347575.1 Actinomycetota bacterium
CACGGAATCGAGCACGCACTCGAGCCGCCAGATCCGTTTCAGGGAGACAGCTGGGCGCTGAGCGGCATCCCCGAAGTGCCACGGACCCTCGAGGACGCGATCGAGCTCTTCGACAGCAGCGCGCTCGCGCGCGAGCTGCTCGGCGAGCGCTTCTGCGAGCACTACACCGCCACCCGGCGGTGGGAACTCGAGCGCTTCCGCTCGACGGTCACCGACTGGGAACGCGAGCGCTACCTCGAGCGAGTCTGACCGGCGCCGGGTACCGGCTAAGAGACATGAGTGCCGCTCGCCATCCATCACCCGCCCGAGCTCCCTGACCGGCCCGCCGCGCAGTGCCTCTGCCACCTACCAGTGCCTCTGCCAGCTACCTCGGGCCGCGACCGCTGCCCAAGGCCGTGAGCGGTAGCGAGGTGGTCGACGGGTCGCGTCCCTGAGCTGCTGTAACTTCGCCGCGGCCCAGGTTCCCGCTGGCGGTCAGTCTATGCGACGCTCACCTCCTCGGGGATCGTTTCTTCATTGCCCTCGTATCGCATCCGCTTGAGGCGCTGGCGTTCGAGCTGGGTGAACTTGATGCCGTTGGTGGCGTTTGTGATGTAGAGGTCAAGCACGGCCCAGACGAGCGTCAGGCAGCTGGTCTCGCCGGGGAAGCGCCCGATCACCTTGGTGCGCCGCTTGACCTCGCCGAGCGAGCGCTCGAGGAGGTTGGTGCTGCGCCAGCGCCGGCGGTGTCTGGTCGGGTAGCGCAGGTGGACGACGAGCGCGTCGAGATCGTCGGCCAGGCATCTGGCGGCCGCGGTGTAGCCGGCGCGCTCGAGCTCGTCGACCAGGACCTCAAGGCGCTGTTTGCCGTCGCGTTCGTCGGTGGCCTCATCGAGTGCCTGCCAGTAGGCCGCTCGGACGCGTTCGCGCTCGCGTTCGGGTAGCTTCGCGAGCAGGTTGCGCAGGCGGTGGACGGCGCAGTGCTGGCGATCTGAGGCAGGCCAGCACTGCTCGACCGCCTTGATCAGCCCGGGGGCGCCGTCGGCGATGATCAGCATCGGAGCGCCCAGGCCGCGCGCGATCAAATCGCGTGCGAGCGAGAGCCAGTCCTCGTAGGACTCGCGCATCCCCAGCGTCACCGCCAGCAGCACCCGCTCGCCCGCCTCGGAGAAGCCCCACGCGCAAAGCACGCCCTCCTTGGGCCCGTCCGGGCGGACGTGGAGAAAGGTGGCGTCGAGGAACAGCGCTGCCAGCTGGATGTCGTAGAGGTCGCGGCGCTTGAAGGCCTCGAAGCGATCACGCAGCTCAGAGCAGATCCTGGCGGCGGTCGACTTCGACAGCTTCCCGAGGCCCGCCTGCTCGCACAGCGACTCGACGTCGCGCATCGACAGGCCACGGACGAACGCTCCGATCACCATCGCCTTGAGCGGCTCGGTACGCAGCAGCTTCGTGCCGCGCGGGAACAGCTTGGAGACAAACGGCTCGGCCGCCGCGCGCACCTGCGGGGTCTCCACCGAGAGCTCGCCCTCCGCGGTCTGCACCCGGCGCGGGCGAAAGCCGTTGCGCAGCCCCGGCGGCGCCTCTGGACGGCGCTCATAGCGCGCCCTCCCAAGCCAGGCGTCGAACTCATCCTCGACAGCGCGCTGGATGATCAGCCTGGCGCCCAGCCTCGCCAGCTCCGACAACGACTCCCGCGGGTTCTCGCCCACTCCAACGGCGAGCAGCGTGTCGATCTGCTGCTCGATCTCCGCCGACGGCGGTACGGTACGTCTCACGGCGTAGGTCCTCCTTCATCGTCTTTGCGGGACTTGAGGGAACCTACGCCGTTGCCTTGACGGCTCCCGGCTATTTACGGTGCTCCGATCGAGTTGTGGGTGAAGTTCATCGGGGAAGGTCGATGACGATGGCCGTGCAGCACAGGTAGACGAGCGCGATGAGCGGTGCGGCGCTGTGGAAGCCGAAGCTGCGGTGGCTGATGAGGCGGATGCGGCTGTTGAGGCCTTCGAGGCGTCCGTTGGACAGGCCGAGGCGGATTGCAGCGAGGATGCCGTCGCGATGGCGGCGGATCGTACGGGCGAGCTTGATGAACGGCTGCAGTCGTGAGCGCGAGGCCCAGGCCAGCCAGGCATCGAGGTGCGCGGGCGCGAGCGCGGGGTCCTCGAGCGCGTAGAGCATCCGCAGCTCCTCCTTGAGCAGGAAGGCGCGGAACATCGGCTTGTTGGCCTGCTGGACTTCGCCGAGCAGCGCCAGCTGCGGGACGCTTTGCTTGTCGGGGCTTTTGAGCAGCGACCAGCGGGTGCCCTTGATCCACTTGCCAGTCGGGGTGTGCGAGCGTTCGTGGGCGTTCCACTCGTCGCGGCGGACCTGGTCGACGGCGCGCTGACCGAGGCGGACGACGTGGAAGGGGTCGAAGGCCACTTCGGCGTGG
>JAHWKY010000110.1 GCA_019347575.1 Actinomycetota bacterium
TGGACACCGGCAGCACCTTCAACCGCAACAGCCTGTCGAGCCTCAGCCCGCGCGCGATGCGCTCGCCGCGCGTGACGAACAGCGCAGTCTCCTGTCCGCCGATGGCCACCACCGGCACGATCGGCACGTCATGGCGCAGCGCCACGCCCACCCAGCCCCTGCGCCCGGCGAAGTCGACGCGGTCGCTCTGCCAGCTCGGGCGGTGGACCTCCCAGTCCCCGCCGGGGTAGACCAGCACCGCCGCGCCGGCCCGCAGCGCGCGCTCGGCGTTCTCGTGGGAGGCGGCCACCGTTCCGTAGCGGCGCAGGAAGGACAGGTAGGGCATCGACACCACCAGGTTGTGCGCGAGCTGGTGGAAGCGCCGCTCGACGCCGAAGTGGGTGGAGAAGGCCAGCGTGAAGACCAGCGTGTCGGGGGTCATGTTGCCGCCCGAGTGGTTGCCGACCATCAGCACCGGGCCGTCCTCGGGCACGTTGCCCAGCCCCCGCACCTCGCTGCGATGCCACAGGCTGCAGGCCAGCCACAGCAGCGGCAGCTTCTCGCGGATGTAGTCGGGGTCGCGCTCGTCGAGGTCGGCCTCGGGGACGCCCGCCTGCGCCGCCCGGGCGATCGAGCGCACGGCACGCTCGAGCAGCCTGGCGGCGCCCAGGCCGACGGCGCCCGGGCCGCCGTCGTGGCTCGCGTCGCCGTCGCCGAGGCCCGCGGGCTCCGCGCGGCCGCCGTTGCGCCCCGCATGCGCGGTCAGGCGCTCATCCATCACACCAGGATACGGCCTCCGGTTACGCGGCGCGAACGGCGGCGGTCGGCGGCACGCCCAGCGCGTCGGCCTGGAGGAAGAAGCGGCGCATGATCCCCGCGGTCTGCTCGGCGCGCTCGACCTGGGGCACGTGGCCGCAGCCCTCGAGCACGATCTGCTCGGCGTGGGGCAGCCAGCGGCGCACGTGACGCGCGAAGGCGGCCGGGATGAGGGGATCGTGGGTGCCCCAGACGAACAGCGCGGGGGGCTCCAGCTCGCTCAGGCGGGGATAGAAGCCGCTGCGCCCGAACGGCGCGTCGAGGTAGATGTTGCGCGCTGCGCTGAGGAAGCCCAGGCGTCCCCCGGCGCTGGCGTAGATGCGCTGGAACTCATCGACGATCACGTCGGCGATCGCGGGGTCGATCGCGTCGGGGTCGGCGAACAGGCTCCAGAGATGGTCCTCGACCATGCCACGGGTGAAGCGGTGGGGCAGCAGGCCGAACTCGGGGCGCAGCAGCCGCACGACGGGGCGCAGCCCGCGCTTGATGAAGGCCACGGCCGGACAGAGCAGCACGAGGCCACCGACGCGCTCGGGCGCGCGCAGCCCCAGCTCCAGCGCCACGCGGCCGCCCATCGAGTTGCCGGCGATGTGGGCACGGCCCACGCCCAGCGCGTCCATGGTGCGCAGGACCGTGTCGGCGAACCAGCCGGCGTTGTAGGGGGCGCTCAGCGGCTTGCCCGAGGAGCCGAAGCCCGGCAGATCGAGGGCGTGCACGCGGAAGTCGGTGCTCAGCGCCGCCGCGGCGTCCAGGAAAGAGCTCTTGGCGCCGCCCAGACCGTGGATGAGCACCACGTCGGGGCCCTCCCCGATGGTCAGGGTGGAGACGCAGGTGTCGCCGACGTCGACCGGGCGCATGCCCAGCAGCGGCGGGCGGTGGCCGGGCAGCTCGAACAGGCCCTCGAAGGCCACGGCGAGATCGAGTTCTCCCGTGATGTACAGGCGCCGGCTGGAGAAGGCCTCGATGCCCGACAGGCGACCCTCCCGTAGCTCCAGCCAGGTCTGCGCGTCGGTCCCGATGACCACGTCGGGCCGTCGCGCGGTCGCCCCGGGGTGGACCCGGGCGTGATCGGCCGTGCAGCGCACCTCCCAGGTCCTGCCCACGTCGCCCAGGCGGATCTGGTAGGTCGCGTCGAAGCGCGGATCGGCGCCCAGATAGCGCTCGGGAAGCCCGCGGAACGCCTGCTCCACCGCGGCCAACCTGCGGCCGTGCTCGCCGTTCGACGCCATCCCAGCCACACACTACCGGTCGGCCCGGAGGCCATGCTCCGCCACCGAACGAGCGTTCGTGGCGGCGAGGCCGCTACGTTGGCGGGCGTGCGCCTCGTCCGCCTGCACGACACCGCCTCCGGCGCGCTGCGCGAGCTGCGCCCCCGCGAGGGCCGGCGCGTGGACATCTACGCCTGCGGGCCCACCGTCTACGGGCGCATCCACGTGGGCAACGCGCGGCCGTTCGTCACCTTCGCACTGCTGGAGCGCTTCCTGCGCCGCGAGGGCTACGAGGTGACGCTGGTGGTCAACATCACCGACGTCAACGACAAGATCTACGA
>JAHWKY010000111.1 GCA_019347575.1 Actinomycetota bacterium
AGGGACGGACAGGGCTCATGACGACTTCCTCGTGGTCAGCATCGGCGCGGGGGTGGGTGCCGGAATCGTCATCGGCGGGACCCTCTACCGGGGCGCCGGCGGCGGCCTGGAGGAGGTCAGCCGTGGCCACCGCAACCCGCAGGGATTGGACTTCCAGCCGGGCAGCGGCCAGCTCTACGCCGACGAGCACGGGCCCACCGGCAACGACGAGGTCAACCGCATCGTGCGGGGCGGCAACTACGGCTGGCCCGACGCCGTGGGGCCCGACCATCCCGAGCCGTTCATCAGCCCGCTCACCACGTACTCGACGATCGCCCCGTCGGGCGCGATCTTCGTGCGTCGGCCCGGGTCGCAGTGGACGGGGGACTACCTCATCGGCGCCCTGCGCGGCCAGCGCATCCAGCGCCTGCGTCTGGACGGCGACCGGGTGACCATCAACGAGGCGCTGTTCCAGGACCGGTTCGGCCGCGTGCGCGATGTCACCGAGGGGCCCGATGGCGCGTTGTACGCCATCACCGCCAACGGCGACGACGTCGTGGTGCGCATCGTGCCCCCGCCCGCCCAGGAGGCCCCGCCGCAGCCGACACCGCCGCCCGGCCCGCCGCTGACCCAGCCCCAGCGGGTGACGGAGGTCGACGCCTTCGGCGGCTGGGCCGCCTGGAGTGCCTTCGTGGAGGGCGCGGGCTACCGCCTGGTCCTGCGCGGTCCCGACGGGGCGCCCGCCGCCGCCCCCATACCGCCCCGCGCCGTGCCCTTCGACGTCGACCTCGGCCCCTCCGAGGAGGACGGCGTGGTGGCCGCCTACTCACGCTGCTCCCAGGAGCCCGACGCCTACGGCACGGGCGGGGTGCTGTTGCGCACCACGGGCCGGGGCTGTGACATCTTCCGCCTCGACCTGGCCACTGGCCAGGAGAACCGGCTCGAGGGGGCGAGCACCAACGAGTCGTCGGAGTTCCTGCCCTCGATCTGGCGCGACAAGGTCGCCTTCGCCCGGGTCTTCGAGTCGCGCGCGGGGCGCCGTGGCGACCTGCCCTACCTCTACGTGCGCCCGCTGGCCGGCGGGCGCTCCGAGCGCCAGCCCGGCGGCAGCCGCGGTGATGACGGCCTGCCCGGCCCGACCGGCCTCGATCTCTACGGGCGGCGCATGTCCTTCACCTGGGAGTGGCGCGACGGCGATCGCCTGCGCTCCGAGCTGCGCCTGGACACCCTGGGCGGCGACCACGCGCTCATCGAGCGGCTGGGCTCCCGGGAGGCGCCGGCCAACCTCCTCACGCCGACCGGGAACCGCGGGCGCATCTACGCGGGCACGCACCGGCTGCGCGACGACGGTCCCGTCAGCGGTGCGGTGCGCCTGCGCATCGCCAGCCTCGAGCTCAGCCGGGTGTTCCTGCCGCCCGGAACGGCTCTGGTGGGCCTGGGCGTCGACGACGGTGACTTCCTGATCGCCACCGCCGGCGACCCGCGCCGGGCGCCCCGGTGTGGCCCGGGCGGCTGCGCGATCAGCCCGCTGGAATCCGCCTTCGGCGGCTGACCCCTCCGTCGTCGCGCAATGCGGTGCCCGCCTCCATGTGGCCGCTCTAGGAGAAGCGCACCTTGCCGTTGGAGCGCGCGCGGGCCTGGACCCGCTCGGCGAAGTCCAGCCGCTTGATCGCGGCGCGAAGGAGGCGGGCGACCAGGCGAAGGCGGGCGTTCTCGGAGCGCAGGTCGAGCAGCCCCTGCTTGGCCTCCAGCCCGAAGTCGACCGTCGCGGCCATGGCGTAGGCGTCCATCTCCGCCAGCTCGGCCTCGTCCGGCTCGGCGTCGGTGGCCTGGCGGACCAGCTCGGCGTAGACCTTGCGGGCCTCGTGCGCGATGTCGGCGTCGGGCTCCTCCTCCTTGTCGGGCGGAAACTCGACGGCGGCGGCCGGATAGGGGAGGTCGTCGCGCTCCTCGAGCACGCGGAAGGGACGCGTCCCGCGCGTGAGGATGTTCATACGCCCGTCGTCCATGCGTTCGAGCACCTCGGTGATCTCGCAGGCGCAGCCCACCCGCTTCATGCCCTCGTCGGTCGACCACACGATCCCGAACTCGCGCTCGTGCTCGAGGCACACGGCGGCCAGGGCCTTGTACCGCTCCTCGAACACGTGCAGCGGCACGAGCTCATGGGGGAGGGCCACGATCCCCAGCGGGAACAGGGGGAAGTCCTCGATGCGCGCCACGCCGTGAACGGTAGTCCCATGCGCACGGCCCGCTGCGGCTCAACGGCTGACGTGATCCGGGAAACGCTCGTCCGGCGAGCGTTTCCCGGATCACAAGCTCAGCTCGCTGGCGGGGACC
>JAHWKY010000112.1 GCA_019347575.1 Actinomycetota bacterium
TCCTCCGACGTCCCCGGCCCGCTCCGAGGCCGCCCCCCGACTGCGCGATCTGGCTTTGGCGGGTGCCTTCCTGGTCGGGGCCTCGACGCTGCAGGGGGAGTTCGACTACGCCGTGCCCCAGTTCCGGCTGCTGTACCAGCCCGTCCTGCTGATGTTCGCCGCCGGGGTGGCGCTGGTCCCTGCCAGGATCCGCCTCGGGCGGGGCGGTGCGCTGGGAGCGGTGCTGGTCTTCCTCGGGATCCGCGTCCTGCTCACGGTCCTGATCACCCCGGTGCTTGGGCGGACCGCCTTCCACTTCCCGCTGTACCTGGGGGCGGCGGTCGCGGTCGAGCTCGTGGCACTGCGGGTGCCGGTCCACCGGCAGCTGACCTTCGGCGCATGGGCGGGACTCGGCATCGGGACGCTCGGTCTGGCCGTCGAGTGGGCGTGGAGCCACGTGGGGATGCCGATCGCGTGGCCAGCCGCGCTGCTGCCAGAGGCCCTGCTGGCGCTCCCCGCCGCCGTCGCCGCCGCGGTGGTGGGAGGCTTCATCGGCCGGTCGCTCACACCGGCCGACCACCGCAGGCAGGACGTCGCCGGTTGGGTCGCACCCGTGGCGGGTGCCGTCCTGGTGTTCACGCTCGCGTACCCCATGCCGATGACCACGGCGCCGGGCGCGTCCGTGGAGGCGACCTTGGAGGATGTCGAGGAGGATCCGGAGGAACGCACCGTGCACGCCAGGATCCGGCTGCACCCGACGGACCTCGCCGAGGATGCCGACTACTTCAACATCACCGCCTGGCAGGGGGCCGAGTGGACGCGTGAGAGCAGCTTCCTCGACCCCCTCGAACGGATCGAACCGGGCGTCTACCGGACCACCCGCCCGATCCCCGTGCACGGCGAGTGGAAGGCGCTGATCCGGATCCAGAAGGACCGGCTCAACATCGCCGCCCCGATCTTCCTCCCCGAGGATGAGGCGATCCCGGCCGAGGAGGTACCCGCTGAGCAGCGGTTCACCCGCGAGTTCGATGCGAACCGGAAACTGCTGCTGCGGGAGGCCAAGGAGGCGCCGGCGTGGATCGACGTCGTCGCGTACGGCGGGCTCGCCGTCCTGCTGCTGACCTGGATCGCGTCCATCGGTTGGGGCCTGAGCCGGCTGCGCCGCAGCGGTAGCCGATCACCGGTCGACTCCGGACACCCGGCCGACGAGACCACCGGCGGGAGGTGACATGGATCTCAGCCTGACCGACGAGCAGCAGGAGTTGCGTACCTGGGCTCACGACTTCGCGGAGCGCGAGGTCCGTCCGGTCGCCGCGCGCTACGACGAAACCGAGGAGCAACCGTGGCCGGTGATCCGCAAGGCCGCCGAGACCGGCCTGTACGGGTTCGACATCTACCTCCAGCACACTCAGGACCCGACCGGCCAGACGCTGCCCATGATCATGGAGGAGATCTTCTGGGGATGCGCCGGGATCGGTCTGGCGATCTTCGGCACGGGCTTGCCACTGGCGGCGCTGGCCGGGGGAGGAACGCAGGAGCAGCTGCTCGAGTGGGCCCCGAAGATGTTCGGCACCCCCGAGGATCCAGCCGTCGCTGCCTTCGCCGTCACCGAACCGCAGGCAGGATCCGATGTGAGCTCGCTGCGCACCCGGGCGGAACGTCGCGGTGACCAGTGGGTGTTGAACGGCACCAAGGTGTTCATCACCAACGGCGGGGTCGCCGACGTTCACCTGGTGGTCGCGACGGTCGAGCCAGCCCTCGGCCACCGTGGACAGGCGACGTTCATCGTCTCCAGTGACGACTCCGGGCTGCGGGCCGGCAAGAAGGAGCACAAGCTGGGCATCCGCGCGTCGGACACCTCCGAGGTCATCCTCGATGACGAAGCGATCACAAGGTTTCGCCAGTCATACCGCGCGGAATTTGGCGCCACCGCCGACGATCCGCTCTACGAGGCAGTCAGCGCCGGCCGCAAGCATGCGGGTATGGAGCATTGGCTGCCGTTCTTTCACGAACGGCTCGAGACGCTGATGGACTACCTGACCGAGGCGTCGATCTGCCTCGACGACCAGGCGACCGCAGCCCGTCTGGCGCGCTGGGAGTTCGTGCACGACGCCTACGAGAGCCGGGCCGAGGGCGCGGCCGCCAAGGGGCGACACGACAGCGTCTACAAGCCCTTGCCGCCGGGGGAGCTCTACCTCGACGACGATGCATGGCAGCTGGCCATCGCCGAGCGTCGGGTGCTGCGGTTC
>JAHWKY010000113.1 GCA_019347575.1 Actinomycetota bacterium
ACCAGCTGGCGTCGATGGAGGCGAACGTCCCGTCGGTGAGCGTGAGCACAACCAATGCCCCAGTTTCCACGGTGACCGTTTCACCGTGCAGGATCCGGTTGGTCACGGCGTAAACCTCACCGACCTCCGCGCCGAGGTACCAGCGCAGCACGTCGGCGATGTGTACGACATGGTCCATCAGCGCCCCGCCGCCGGCCAGCACCGGGTCGGCGAACCAGGACCGGCCCGCCATGGGCAACTGTCCCTGGTTCGTGCCCGTGCAAGCCTGTACCCGTCCCAACGCGCCGCTCTCCAGCATCGCGATCGCAGCTATCGGCTTGAACGTGGAGCCGACGGGATACGAGCCGCTGATGACCCGGTTGAAGCGCGGCGAGTCGGCCTCCTCGCCGTAGAGCTCGTCATAGCGCTCCTGGGTGATCGGCCGCCCTGACAGACGGTTGGGATCGAAGGACGGCGACGACCCCATGGCCAGCACCTCGCCCGTCTCGGGGTCCATGGCCACGAACCCCCCGGGCAGTCCACCGCCGATCTCCTGCAACGCCTGCTGGCCGGCCTCCTGCAGCTGGAGGTCGATGGACAGGCGCAGCTGGCGCCCGGCGATCGGCTCGGTGTCGGGCAGCGTGTCGTCGGGATTGAGCCGCCCGAAGGCGTCGACGACGACACGGCGAATGCCGTCCTTGCCGCGCAGGTAGCGGTCGTAGGAGCGCTCGAGGCCCTCCTTGCCGATGATCGTCCCCTGCAAGACCCCGCGGTAGCGCTCCTGCTCCAGCTCCTCCGGGCTGATCTCGCCGACCACGCCGAAGAGCTGGGCGGCCAGCTCCTCCTTGGGGTACTTGCGCAGGTAGCGCTCGCTGATCTCCACGCCCGGGAAGCTGGCGTTGCGCTCGCTGAGGTAGTTGAGCACCGGCCGCTCGGCGTCGACCGCGAGGTTCACGTTGTCGTAGGGCACCACGGCAAGGCTGCGGATGACCGTCGCGTGGACTTCATCGGCCTCGAGCTCGAGCACGCTGGCGATGCGCTCGTAGCGCTCACGCAGCCCGGGCGTGGGAATCGGTGGAATCGCTACCGGATCACCTCGCCGGCCCTCGGGGCGCGCCTCGCGCTCGCCGGCCAGCCGGCCCCACTCGGCGGCCATGTCGCGCACCTCCTCGGGCAGCGTCGACGGATCGAGCGAGATGACCGTGGCCCGCTTGTTGGTGACCAGGGTGCGGTCCTTGCGGTCGACGATCTCACCACGGGGAGCCTGGATGCGCAGCTCGCGCACGCGGTTGTCGCGCGCCTCGGCCAGGTACTGGTCACCCGTGAGCACCTGCAGGTACCACAGGCGGAAGAAGATCAGCGCGAACAGGCCCAGGGCGACGAAGCCCAGCACGGCGATGCGCAGGGCGAGCCGTGGGCTGATGGCGGGCACCCGGTCCTCGGGGCGGCTGATCATCGGCTGATCGGGCCGTCGGAGCGGCTGTAGAGGGGCGAGAGTCCGCCGGTGGTGTAGGCGCGCCGCCGGCGCGGACGCGAGGCGACCAGCGAGCCGCCGGTAGCGCGGGTGACCAGCCAGTGCACGGGCACGGCCAGCAGCGCGTTGAGCACCAGCGTGGCCGTGATCTGGCGCAGCAGCGCAGCACCCAGGGGCGGGTCCGCACCCAGCAGGAACTGCAGGACCGAGAAGCCGACGAGCGTGACCAGCGTGGCCAGGGCGCCGGCGACCAGCGGCACCAGCGGGCCCTCGAGGGCGTGCACCTCACGCGCCCGGCCGCACCAGTAGCCCACGGCCAGCAGGACCAGCGAGGTGATGCCCAGGGTGTCCATGAGGGCCAGGTCGCTCAGCAGGCCGACGGAGAAGCCGAAGGCCGCGCCGGCCAGGGCGCCGCCCAGCAGCCCGCCATACCACGTCAGACCGGAACCGGTGAACACGCCCGACAGCGACACCTCGGCCCCGGTATCGACGACCCAGTAGAGCTTGGCACCGACCAGGCCTCCACCCAGCGCCACGAAGACGAGCTCGTAGGCCCAGTCGGAGGGACGGCCCAGCTCGCCCAGGCGTCGTGACGCGACCGCGCCCCAGGCCAGGAAGTTCAACCCGAAGAACAGGCCGAACGTCTGGATGGACACCCCGAGGACGTCGATGTCGGCGAGCACGCCGGGAGGGTAGCCTCGGTGGGGCCGTGCGCCGACGGGTCACCTTCTCGCGCA
>JAHWKY010000114.1 GCA_019347575.1 Actinomycetota bacterium
CCCGATGATGGTGATGCGGTCGCCCTCACGCAGGCGCGTGCCTCCCCGCGGGAAGATCGCGTGACCGTTGCGACGCACGAGGGCGACCAGCGTGTTCGCTGGCCAGCTGATGTCGCGGATCCGGCTGCCGTCGAGGACGTTCGTCGGACCCGTCTGACCCACCTCGACCACCACGAACCAGTCGTGGCGGAGCAGCGCCTCCTTGAGCTCGTGCTCCTCGCGAACGCGACGCCACCGGCGGACGAAGTCGGGATCCTCCACCTGGCTGGCGAGCTCCGCCAGGATCCGCAGGTGCTGGGTCATGGTGTCATCGGGGCTCAGGAGGAAGATCAGGCCGCGGACGTCACGCGAACGGGGCGTCGGCTCCTCGGTCGCGTCGTCGGCTGCCTCGCCTGGGAACTGCTGGCCGGGCCCGACGTACAAGCTCCGCTCCAGCCGGACGAGCTGCACGACCGGGTGCTCGACTTCCAGGAGGACGTCGACCAGGGCGATCGCCGAGCCCTGAGGGATGATCGCCCCCTCGAAGGCATCGACGAGGACGCCACGCAGCTTTTCGGGCGTCATCCCGACATCCGGAGCCAGCTGCTCGACGACGCGGTCGAGGATGTGGTCGGCCGAGACGGGTCCGGTGATGTCGAGCGTGCGGGCGCGCGCCACCAGTTCCTCGTAGGAGTCCTCGACGGTCGTGCCGCGCTCCTGCAGGAGCCGCCACAGCTCGTGGTCCACGCCGGATTCACCGAGTCGGCTGAGTCGCCCGAAGTAGCTGAAGATCGCCCCCCGTTGCGCGACGCGCCCCCGGGCGTACACGCGGTACCAGATCGTGGCCGCGACGATGATGACCCCCACGAACAGCACCGCGAACAGGCCCAGCGTCCCGATCAGGCCGAGCATCGCGACGATCCCGGCGATCTGCATCCAGGGGTACAGGGGTGTCCGGTACCCGGGTGCGTAGGCCTCGATCTTGCTCTCTCGCATGATGATGACGGCGAGGTTGATCAGTGCGAACGTCAGGAGGATGAACGCGGATCCGAGCTTGGCGAGCCGCTCGACGTCGAGGAAGACGATCGCCGCGATCATGGCGGCGCACGTGGCCAGGATCGCGATCGTGGGGGTCGTGAACCGCCCGATGCGCTCGAAGCCGCTCCACACGAGCTCGTCACGGGCCATCGCCAGCGGGTACCGGGAGGCGGTGAGGATGCCCGCGTTCCCGGTCGACGCGAACGCGGCGATCGCCGCCACGACCACGAGCAGGAGGCCGAGGTCGCCCGGCAGCCAGTGGAGGATCACCTCACCGGCCGTGGCGACCGGTGTCAGGTCGCCACGGAGCACGTCCGGTGGGATCGACGCGACCATGATGTAGACGCCGGTGACGTAGATCGCAGCGGCCGTGAGCAGGGCGAGGAGCATGCCCAGGGGCATGTTGCGGTCGAGGTCACGGATCTCCTCGGCTGCGGAGGCGATCTTGGTCAGCCCCGCGTACGAGATCGACACCAACCCGACGGTCGATACGAACCCGAGCGTGCCGAACGGCATGAACGGGGTGAACTGCTGGGCGTGGACGGTGGCGAACCCCTCCCCGCTCAGGTGCAACAGACCGGCGGCGACGTAGTAGGCCAGGATCGGGACGAGGGTGAACACCAGGAAGTTCTGGAGCCACGCGGTCTCCTTCACGCCCACGGTGTTGAGGAGCCCGAACGCCACGGTCAGCGCGACGGCGAGCGGCACCATCGGAACGTCGAAGAACAGGGCGATGTAGGCGCCCATGCCGACCAGCGCGAACGCGCTCTTCAACACCAGGACGAGCCACAGGCCGATCCCCCCGATCACCCCGAACCACGGTCCGAGGCTCCGGTGGATGAAGAAGTACGCACCGCCGGCTCGAGGCATGGCGCTAGACAGCTCGGCGATGGAGTACATGGCCGGGACCATGAGGACGGCCGAGACACCGTAGGCGACGACCACCGACGGTCCGGCGTTCCCCGCTGCGACGCCCGGCAGGAAGAAGAACCCCGAGGCGAACATCGCGCCGACGCAGATCGTGTACACATCGATCAGGCCGAGGCGCTTCTCGAGGACGTCGATTTCCGTGTTGTTGTCGCTCACGCTTGATCCCGCACCGCTGGCCGTTGACGGCCGGACCGATCGGCACGATCGAGGCTCCACGCCTCGCAGCGGCCGGGTCCGGGCG
>JAHWKY010000115.1 GCA_019347575.1 Actinomycetota bacterium
TAGAACCAGGTGGCGAGCTCCTCCCCGCCCGGCGGCATGGCGAGCTGGACATGGTCGATGGCATCGAGCAGCACGTCGTCAGCCTCCCATCCGCGGTCCCTCCCCCGCGGGAAACCTGACACACCGTCAGGTCCGTGGCAGGCTGCGCCCGTGGCCCTGTTCATCGCTCGATACGACCTCCGTGCGCCGGCGGGTGGCCCCGCCTCCCGCGCCGACCTGTTCCGTGCCGCCCTCGACCAGGCGGCGTGGTGCGAGCAGCACCACTTCGACATGGTCGTGCTGTCCGAGCATCACGGGGTGGACGACGGCTACCTCCCCTCGCCACTGGTGCTCGCCACCGCGATGGCCGCCCGCACCTCCAGCCTGCCGATCATGACCGCGGTGCTCGTCCTGCCGCTGTACGAGCCCGTCCGCCTCGCCGAGGACATGGTCGTGCTCGACATCATCAGCAGCGGCCGGGTGAGCCACGTCCTCGCCGTCGGCTACCGGCCGGAGGAGTACGAGCAGCTCGGGGTCGACTGGTCACGGCGCGGCGAGATCATGGAGGAGCACCTCACCACCCTCCTGCGGGCGTGGACCGGCGAGCCCTTCGAGCACGCGGGGCGGCGGGTCCGGGTGACCCCCCGACCGCTGAGCGACCCCCATCCGCTGCTGATGTACGGCGGGGGATCGACCGCCGCGGCCCGCCGGGCGGCCCGGTTCGGCCTCGGGTTCTTCCCGCAGCACGCCGACCCGGAGCTGGCCGACGTCTACCGGGATGAACTCGACCGGCACGGCCACGACGGCGGGTTCGTCATGACGCCGCCCGATCGCACCGGGACCTACCTGTGCGCGGACGATCCCGACCGCTTCTGGGCCGAGCACGGTGAGCACCTCCTGCACGAGGCGCGGAGCTACACGAGCTGGCAGCAGGGTTCGCGCTCGGCGGTGCTCGACACCTCTCGCACGGTTGAGGAGATGCGCGAGGCCGGCATCTACCGGGTGTGCACGCCGGACGAGCTGGTCGCCGAGGTCCGCGCCGCGGGCGATGGGGCGACCGTCACCTCCCACCCGCTCATCGGTGGCCTGCCTCCGGAGGTGGGCTGGCGCAACCTCGAGCTCCTCGCCGAGCAGGTGATGCCCGCCGTGCGAGGCTGACCACACGCTCGCGGCCGAGCATCGGCCGTCCGCTCAGTCCGGCTGGTCGGACCCCCCGGACACTCGATGCGCATCGAGCCCGACCGCGTCGGCGCTGGCCTCCCACAGCCGACGGGCCAGCCGGCCGTCGCGGGCTGCCGGCGAAGGCTGCGTACGCCGACGTCGCGTGTAGTAGCCGCCCGTGTCGCCCTCGACCTCAGGCGACCCCGCCAGGTGGATCGGGGTGACCGCCCCGTGTGCTGGGCCCTTCATGAACGGGGCGGCGATCCGCAGCAGCACCGGGAAGATGCCGTGGGTGTCACCGTCGAGACCGAACCCGCTGGCGACCGTGCCGGGATGGCACGCGTTCACGGTCACGCCCGAACCGTCCAGCCGGCGGGCCAGCTCCCGAGTGAACAGGATGTTGGCCAGCTTGGACGCGCGGTAGGCGGCCATCGCCTGGTAGTCGCGCCGCTCGTGGTGGAGGTCGTCGGGGTCGAGGTCGGCCCCGACGTGCGCGACCGACGCGACGTTCACGATCCGCGCGGGCGCCGACGCCCGCAGCAGCGGGAGCAGGCGCACGGTCAGCAGGAACGGCCCGAGGTGGTTCGTGGCGATCGTCGCCTCGAACCCGTCCACGGTCTCCTGCCGGTCGGTGAGGATCACCCCGGCGGTGTTGACGAGCACGTCGAGCCGGTCGTAGCGATCCGCGAACCCGTCGGTGAAGGAGCGCACGGACGCGAGGTCCGCCAGGTCCAGGCGCATCACCTCGACACGGCCGGCCCCGGCGCGCTCCGCGATCTCCGCGGCGACGTAGGTCGTACACAACCCGCGCTCGCGGGAGTCGGTATCGTCGAGTCCGACGACGGTCATCGCCGGCGCTTGGGCTGCGAGCGAGTAACCCCTTTCGGGACGGATCGAATCGGGCAGTTTCAGGGACTGACTGCCGCCGAAGAACGTATGCTGATATATAAGTATACTGCCGATACGTCACCGAACCGCGACACGGCACCCGGGCATGCTGGGGAAAACGTCTTATACGAGGAATAGCTTACATCCCCCTATGTCC
>JAHWKY010000116.1 GCA_019347575.1 Actinomycetota bacterium
CTCCTACCTGTTTCCCAACGCCCAGGGAGGCGCGGACACGGCGATCATCCAGGTACGACTGGAGCCCGGCCTCAGCGACGAGCGCCAGGCTCGCACCATCGAGACGATCCGCGCGGCGGTGGGAATGGAGGACTGGCGCCTAGGCCACGGCGGGCAGTACCTGGTGACCGGCGCGCCGGTGGTGGTGGCCGACCTCACCGACTCCATCACCGGCTCGATCATCGTGCTGCTCATCGCCGCGGGCTTGATCATGGCCGCCACGCTGGCGCTGGTCTTCCGCACCCCTCTGCGCCTGGCGCCGCTGGCCATCGCCCTGGGCGCCGCGGCGCTGACCTTCGGTGCCCTTTCGCTGGCCGGTGCCTCACTGACCATGGCGTCGATCGCCGTGCTGCCGGTGCTCATCGGCCTGGCCGTGGACTACGCGATCCAGATCCAGTCGCGGGTGGAGGAGGCACGCGCGGGCGCGCCGTCGGATCGTGGGGGGGCACCCCCCGCGCGCTCCGCGGCGGCCGCCTCCCGGCGGGTGGCCCGCGCGGGGGCGCCCACCGTGGTCACCGCCGCCGCGGCGACCACGGCCGGCTTCCTCGTGCTGCTGCTCTCGCCGGTGCCCATGGTGCAGGGCTTCGGCGCGCTGCTCGTGGTGGGCGTCGTCGTCGCCTTGGTGCTCACCCTCACCGCCGGCGTCGCCGCGCTGGTGCTGGTCCACGACGGCGGGGGCGGCGGGATCCCGCGCCGGCTGGCGCCCGCGCTGCGCGGCGCGCGCGACCTCCTGCGCCCGTTCTGTCGGGCGATGGGTGACCTGCTGGGTCCGCTGGGTCGCCGCGGGCTGGCGCTGGGTCGCCGGGCGGCGCGCGTACGCCCGTTCGCGGCGGTGCGCCGTGGCGCCCGCGCCGGCGCTGCCCGCGTCCGGGCGGGAGGCCACGCCTCGCTGGAGCTCGCGGTGCGCCATCCGGTCCGTGTGCTGGCCGTCGGCGTGGTGCTGGCGCTGGCCGGCTGGGCGCTGGACACCCAGCTCGAGGTCGAGTCCGACATCACCCGGCTGGTGCCCGCCGACCTGCGTGCGCTGGAGGACCTCGGGACCCTGCAGGAGGCCTCTGGCATCGGCGGCACGATCGACGTCCTCATCGAGGGCGACGACCTCAGCGACCCGGCGGCCATCGGTTGGATGGTCGACTACCAGCAGCGCGTCCTCGACCGCGCCGGCTTCAGCAGCGAGCGCGGCTGCGGCGAGGCCGCCGTCTGCCCCGCCTTCTCGCTGCCCGACCTCCTGTCGGGCACCACGCAGGCCGGGCAGGAGGCGGGCCGGCCCGGTGCGCAGGCCTTCGACGCGCTGCTGGCGGCGGCGCTCGACCTTGAGGCGTTCCTGGTCGAGGGCGAGCTTCGCGTTGCGCTCGGCCAGGTCGAGGATGCGCCGCTTGTCACCGCGCTCGGCCGCGCGCAGCTCGACCCGGCGCTCACGACGCTGGGAGAGCGCCTCGGCCAGCGCCTCCCGGTCGGGCAGCGCACCCTGCACCACGATCTGCGCGGGGATCACCGTGGCGCCGGAGTAGTACTGCAGGAGGAACTGCTGGGCGACCTCGCCGATGTCGTCGCCGCCCTCGTTGGCCAGGTAGAACGACTGCCGGTCGCTGAGGATGCCGTCGCGCACCTGGAAGACTTGCGCGTTGGCGTCGGTGCCATCGACGGCCACCGCGACGGCGTCCAGCACCGCGACCCCCACCCGGCGTGGGACCAGGACGATGTGCACGAGATCTACCGCACCTGGCGCAAGGTCGCCGACTCCTACGACCCCCCGCGGATCTTCGTGGCCGAGGCGTGGCTGCCCAGCAACGAGCGGCTGGCGCTGTACCTGCGGCCAGACGAGCTGCACACGGCCTTCCAGTTCGACTTCCTGCGGACTCCGTTCGACGCCGAGGTCATGGCCGGCGTGATCGACGACGCCCGCGCGCAGGCGGCGGCTGTCGGGGCACCGGCCACCTGGGTGCTCTCCAACCACGACGTCGTACGCCACGTGACCCGCTACGCGCGCTCGCAGCCCGACCACATGGTCGAGTCCGGCTGGGACCAGGCGCGGTGGTCCTCGGAGGAGGCCGACCTCGAACTCGGCCGGGCCCGCGCCCGGGCGGCGATCCTGCTGA
>JAHWKY010000117.1 GCA_019347575.1 Actinomycetota bacterium
CGGGAGGAGCGCGGTACGACCATCGACATCACGGCCCGGCTGCCCACGCCCACGCTGGGGCGGCTGCGGCAGAGGGCGGGGATCCAGGTGAGCGGCGCCGCGTGAGCGACCGAATGGCGGTCATCGGCCCCGGCCGGATGGGCCTGGCCCTCGGCGGGGCGCTGCACCACGCGGGCGCACTCGAGAGCCTTTCCTTCTTCGGTCGCTCCCCCGAGCCGCCGCCACACCCGCTGTTCGACGCGGACGCGGTGCACTACGCCATGGGCACGACACGGCCGCCGGACGGGACCACCGTGCTCGTGCTCGGGGTGCAGGACGACGCCCTGCACGAGGTCGCCGGCGCCCTGGCCAGCGAGGACTCCTACCTCAACCAGGGTGTGCGTGACCTGGGCCGCGCGGTGGAGACCCGCCTTGGCGCCCTCCATGAGGTCATCACGGCGCTGGAGGACGATGAGTCCCACCTCAACAAGAGCGTCGGTGACCTCGCCGGCCAGCTGACCGACGTGCATGAGACCGTGGTCGGGCTTCGGGGCGACGTCGAGCGCATCACCGACCGCCTGCCCGATCCCTCGCGCGGACCGCTGGAGAAGGCGCGCGACGTGCTCACCAGCGGTGACGCCGGCTCGACGGGGTAGCCCGGCCGACCTTCGCGGGCCTGTCGCCTCTGCAGGCCCGCTCATCCTTTTGGCGGCACGGCCATGGCCATCACCTACCGGGACCCGGAGGATGACCTGCGGGCGAGCAGCGCTACGAGGTGTTCGCCGCCTCGTAGGGCATTCGGGAGGGGCATGCGGAGCGACTCGAGGGTGATGTCGCCGCACTGAAGCCCTGGCCGGGGCGCCGATCCGCCACCGACAGCGCGAGCGTCAGAAGGCAAAGGGCGGCCAGGGCTCCATAGGGCACGGCGTCGGTGGTGAGGCCGGCAAGCGCCGCGCCGCCCGCGGCGCCGACGACCTGGCCGGCCGCCCAGCCGGCGTTCACGAGCGCGAAGACGAGCGCGTAGGCGACGCCGGTCGCCTGGGCGGTGTCCGACAGCGATGCGATCGCCGGTGCCCAGAAGGCGGCCAGCGCCACCACCGCAGCAATGATCGCGAGGCCTTCCAGGACGGCGTGGCCGGGCAGCGGGAGCACGAGCGCCGCGGGTACGGCGCAGGCCAGGCCCGTCCGGATGGGCAGCATCCGCCCGCGCCGGTCCGAGAGCCGGCCGATCAGAGGGCTGAGGATGGCCTCCGCCCCGGCCGCAACCAGCCACACCGCGCCGATCGCGGCGCCGCTCGCTCCGAGCTCATCCAGGCGGAGGGGCCCGAGAACGGTGAGCACGCCGGCGAACACGGCCGGGAGCGTCACGAGCCACCAGCCGACAAGGATGCGCCGACGCTCCCGATCGAGGCGCCCGAGCGCGGCGAGGTCGACGGGACGCCTGGATGTGGCGGCCGGGGTGGCCCACGCGGCCCACAGGAGCAGCGCGACGAGCGCCGCGAGCAGCGAGAACACCACCTCGGGAGAGCTGAGCGTCGCCGCGCTGCCGACGACCGGGCCTATCAGCTCCCCCGCCACGGCGCCTGCGAGAACACCACCGATGAGCTCGCCGCGCCGCTTCGACTCGGCCTCGAGCATCAGCCACGACAGCGCCCCGATCCACGTGAAGGCCCCACCGACGCCCTGAACGAAGCGCGCGAGATCGAGCCAGACGAGTGCGCTCGCAAAGGCGAACAGGAGGGTCGAGGCAGCCACCAGGGCGAGGCCCACGAGCACCGAGCGCCGCGCGCCGAGGCGCATCGCGAGCCAGGTTGCGGGCAGGGTGCCGGCCAGCGTGCCGGCGGCGTAGGCGGCACTGAGCACGCCGGCCGCGCCCTTCGACAGCCCGAGCTCCTCGCTGTAGTGCGGTAGCAGCGGCGAGAGTGCCGCGTGGAACAGCATGTCCACGAAGGCGATGGCGGCGACGAGGACGAACAGTCGGCGCACGGCCGTGCTCCTCAGGGAAGGCCGGGGACGAGGAACGTGGAGAACTGCCACACGTCCTCGTCGGCGGGTCGCGGGCGGCCGTACCCCCCGAAAGGATCGGGCCAGCGCTGGAGCGGCGTCCAGTCGACCGGGCGTGACACGAGGGGGCCCAGGTAGGGCC
>JAHWKY010000118.1 GCA_019347575.1 Actinomycetota bacterium
GCCCATGCCCACAACACCACCCCGGGATGGGCATGTTCGGGCGAAAGCTCGGCCCACTTCGATCCCCAGCGCTGGAGGGCCAGCATGACGTCCCACAGCTCCCAGCCAGCCTCGGTCGGCTCGTAGGTCGACCCCGGCCCGTCCCGCTTGGGCCGGATGTCGACGACGCCGACACGTTCGAGGTCTCGCAACCGCTTGGCGAGCAGCCCACGAGACAGGCCCGGGGCGCCGTCGGCGATCTCGTTGAACGTCCGACAGCCGATGAGGAGGTTGCGCAGGATAATGACCGTCCAGCGCTCGGCGAGGATCTCCGACGCTCGAGCGATCGGGCAGTACTGCCCGTAGCTCCGCACGGCGACAGTCTGCCACCTGCCATCCACCGGGAACAGTTCAGAGTCTGAACTCGCGACGCGACCATGTCCGCCGTGTCCGCTTGGTGCCAAGGTTCAGTCTTTGCACTTGTCGCACCCGCCGACGCGATGGACAGTGCGATCGAAGTGTGAGCACTGAGTGAAAGGGAGATCCGATGACGTCCTCGACCTATCTGCTGGCCAACCAGCCCTCGGAGCTGGAGCGCCTCCAGTTGCAGTCGCGGGTGTGGGAACCCAGTGGCCAGCGGCTCCTCGATGAGATCGGTGACGGCGACGGCGGCCGGGCCGTGGATATCGGCTGCGGGGTGATGGGATGGTTGCGACTGCTCAGCGACTGGGTCGGGCCCCACGGGGAGGCCGTCGGCACCGACATCGACGACAACATGCTCGCCGCCGCCCAGCAACTGGTGGACGACGAAGGCGTGACCAACGTGACCCTGGTCAAGGACGACCTGTTCGCCACCAAGCTGGAGCCCGCGTCGTTTGACTTGGTGCACGCCCGCGCCGTGCTGACCCCCCTCGGTCGGGTGTCCGAGCAGGTCGCGATCTACCTTCGCCTGGCCCGACCCGGCGGCACCGTGGTCCTCGAGGAACTCGACATCGCCTCGTGGCACTTCAATCCCCCGGCACCCGCCGCCGAGCAGCTGATCGCCTTGCTGGCCGAAGCGTTCCGGCGATGGGGTGACATCGACGCCGGGCGCAAGCAACTCGAGCTGTTCCGTGAGGCCGGCGTCGACGCCAACGTCCGAGCCGAAGTACTGGCGCTGCCCCCCGGACATCCCTACCTTCGGGTACCGCTTCAGATGGTCGCCGGCCTCAAGCCACGGCTGAAGACCCTCGTGGACGCCAACCAGTTGGAGCGGCTCACCGAGGAGGCGGAAGCCGAACTCCAAGAGCCCGGCCGTTGGGGCACCACCTTCACCCTCCTCCAGTCCTGGGGCCGGAAGACGGCCTAGCCCGAGGGCGGCGCCGCACCAGATCGACATCAGCTCGGGTCGCCCCCACGACCGCGAAGCTGTCCCAGAACGTGCGCCCCGTAACGCTCGGCCTGCCGTCGCCGGAGCGTTTACGAGGTGCGGTTAGATGGCAGGCAACTACCGCGAGCACGGCTCCGCCGATGACCTCGCGGCTCGCGCCCGAGTCGGCGATCTGGACGCCCTCCGCGCCCCGCGACGCGTGGAACAGAACGCGCGGCGCGTCAAGTGACTCATGGCGCTCCCTACTGCCGGCTATCTGGCGGGGTCTGCCGTGGCCGACGTGCCTTGCGATGATGACGGTGAACGCACCGATCGGGCGTTATTGGGTGCGGAAGAGGGAGCGCTCACTCGTCGCCGACTTCCTGCGGACACGGCAGTTCAAGGTGGAGCCGCTCCCCTCTCCCACTCCGCGGGCCTTGTCGCCCCGGCGGTCATACCGGGGGGTGGTGGCGGGGGAGGCGTAGCCAAGGAGCTGCACAGCGGGAAGATCCGCACCGGCGTCGAGAAGGTCCCCGGCGTAGCTGCGCCGCAGGTCGTGCGGGGAGATGCGGGCCGCCCCGGCCGCCAGGGCACGCCGGGCCAGGAGCTGGCGTATCGCCTCGCCGGTGAGGCCGCCGCCCACCCGGAGGTTCCCGGTCCGGTCGATGCGGCAGAACAGCGGGCCAGGCGAGTCTCC
>JAHWKY010000119.1 GCA_019347575.1 Actinomycetota bacterium
GGGATACCGGTCGGCTGGCCGCCACGCACCTGGCCGAAGAGAATCCGGCGAGACTGCTGATCCTGAATCGGACGCGGGAGAAGGCGGAGCGGCTGGCGGGCGAGCTGGGAGGCGAGGCTCGGGCGCTGGCGTCGCTGAACGAGGTGCTGCTGGAGGCCGACGTGGTCGTTATGGCCACGGCCTCCGCGGAGCCGCTCCTGTGGAGCGACGCGATGGCGAAGGTCGGTCGGGCTCGTCGCACGCGACCGCTCGTCCTCATCGATATCTCCAACCCCCGCAACATCGACCCCGCGGTGGGGAAGATCGACCACATCTTCCTCGACGACCTGGACGCGCTCCAGGAGATCGCCGACCAGAACCGGGCGCGTCGGGCGCGCGAGATCCCGAAGGTGGAGGCGCTCGTCGAGGAGGAGGTGAAGGCGTTCTTCGACTGGTACGACGCGCTCCACGTGGTCCCCGTGCTGCGGTCGCTCCGGGACCGGTTCCACGAGGTGGGGCTGGCGGAGGTCGAGCGGCAGACGGGGATCAGCGGGAAGGAGCGGGAGGCGCTCCAGGCGTACACCCGCTCACTGATCAACAAGCTGCTCCACGAGCCCACCACGCGTATCAAGGGTGTGGACGCCACCACGGCGGGCGGTGTACGGAAGCTGGTGGCGATCCAGGAGCTGTTCGAGCTGGAGCTGGACCGCTACACCGACGCCGACGAGGACGGGAAATGACGGGGCGCGAGGGGCCGACCATCCGGATCGGGACCCGGGGCTCCGAGCTGGCCCGGTGGCAGGCGGAGCACGTGGCGGCGCGGCTCCGGTCGCTGCCCGGCCGGCCGACGGTCGAGCTGGAGCTGATCCAGACGGAGGGTGACCGGATCCAGGACGTGGCTCTCTCCCGCCTGCCGGGAAAGGCGTTCTTCACGAAGGAGCTGGAGCAGGCGATCCTCGATGGACGCGTCGACCTGGCCGTGCACAGCATGAAGGACGTCGAGACGGCCACGCCGGACGGTCTTGAGATCGGCGCCGTGCTCGAGCGGGAGGACCCGCGCCAGAAGGAGTCCGGCGGCCGCGGCCAGCAGGGCCTCGAAGGCGTTGGCCCCCGGCCCGACCCCCGCCACGTTGAGCCCGGCGACCATGAGCCCGGCGCCCAGGGCCACCAGCAGCGGGCCGGCCACCGTGTTGCGTGCCGGCAGGAGGGCCAGCGTGGCCGCCGCGACGGCGACGATCCCCAGCGACCCGCCCACCAGCACTGTGGGCCCGCCCGGCGGCAGGGCGGGCAGCAGAGGCGCGAGGAGGAAGTAGGCCAGCGCGGCGACGGGAAGGGCCAGGGGCGCCGAAGGCGAACGGAGAAATCGCCTGAGGCGAGTGCCCTTCCCTAATACGGCGGCAGGTCCGCGTACCACACGCCCAGCATCCTGAACGCCGACCAGAAGGCCTTCTTGGCGCCCTCCTCGTCCAGGGCCTCGTCGATGAGTGGCACGTAGAGGGCCTCGACCGAGGGCGTCAGGCGCTGGATCTCGCCCGGCCGCGGGGCGAGCTCCTCGGCCAGCGGCACGGCGAGGTCGTTGAGCAGCTCCAGCGCGGCCTCGCCCATGACCACGACGATGCGCGGCTGCACGATGGCCAGCTCCTCGACCACGCGTGCGACGCAGGCCGGGTCGGCCTGATCGGTGTCGGGCACCGGGCACTTGACGCACACCGTGCCGTAGACGGCCAGCGGGTCGATGTCCAGGCGGCGCAGGGACTTCATCAGCGCCGCCCCGGCGCGCCCGTAGAAGGCCACGCCCTCCTCGATCTCCGCGGGCAGCGGAGCGTGCTTGACCATGAAGATGTCGGCCTGCGGGTGGCCCGAGCCCAGGACGGGCGCACGCGAGCCGCGGGGGCACAGCTCGCAGGCCTGGACGTCGCGGGTCAGGAGGTTGAGCTCTCGGATCGCGCGCTCGAGGTACTTCTCGCGGATCTCGTCATCGGTGGCCGGCATCCCGGCGAGGGGGTTCGACGGCGCGGAGGGGCGCTCCTCGCGGTGCATCACGAC
>JAHWKY010000120.1 GCA_019347575.1 Actinomycetota bacterium
GTTGACCACGTCGAGGGCGCCGAAGGCGACCTGCTGGAGGAACCACAGGCCCAGCACGATCAGCGCGGGCAGCTCCAGGACCGTGAAGAAGATCACGATGAAGACGACCGTCACCACCCGCGCGCGCGGATAGAGCAGGATATAGCCGCCCAGCACGGCCGACACCGCGCCCGAGGCGCCGATGGTCGGCACCGGCGAGCTCGGATCGATCGCGACCTGCAGCGCGATGGCGGCGGCGCCGCCCAGCAGGTAGAAGGCGATGAACCGCCCGCGGCCCATGCTGTCCTCGACGTTGTTGCCGAAGATCCACAGGAAGAGCATGTTGCCTGCGAGGTGCAGGATGCCGCCGTGCATGAACATCGAGGTCAGCAGCGTCAGCCACGTCGGCGGCAGATTCTCCGCGCCCTCGCCGCAGGCGATCTGCGTGCCGCCCCGCACCGGCACGCACTGCCGGCCCGGGTTGGTCACCTCGTAGGGGATCGCCCCGTAGTCCACCACGTTGCCCTGATCGGGGCCCTCGAAGATCGTGCCCTCCTGGAACAGGAAGTACATGACGACGTTGATCGCGATCAGCGCCAGCGTGATGACCGCGAAGCGGTCGGTGGGGATGTTGTCCTTGAGCGGCAACACGGGCGCGCGGAAGCCTACGTGCCGTGCCGTGCGTCACCGCCGGACGGCGGCCTCGAGCCACGAGCTCAGCTGGACGTGGTCGCCAGCGGGCCGTCGCCCGGCTCGCGCTGCGCGATGTGCTCGTCGGCGTGATAGGAGGAGCGCACGAGTGGGCCGGCGGCGATGTGCTCGAAGCCCAGGTCGTAGGCCGCGCGCTCCAGCGCAGCGAACTCGTCGGGGTGCCAGTAGCGCACGACCGGCAGGTGGTTCTCGGTGGGGCGCAGGTACTGGCCGACGGTGAGCACCTGGACGTCGTGCTCGCGGAGCTGGGCGAAGGCGTCGACCATCTCGTCGTGCGTCTCGCCCAGGCCGACCATCAGCCCGGACTTCGTGGTGACCGCGTCGTCGCCCAGCTCCTTGGCGGTGCGCAGCACGCGCAGGGAGCGCTCCCAGCGCGAGCCGCGGCGGGCCAGCGGGTACAGGCGCGGCACCACCTCGACGTTGTGGTTGAAGACGTCGGGGCGCTCGGCGATCACGCGCGCGAGCGGCATCTCGTGACCCTGGAAGTCGGGGGTGAGCACCTCGACCTTGCAGCGCGGCGCCTGGGCGCGCACCTGGCGGATGACGCCCACGAACGCGGCGGCGCCCTTGTCGGGCAGGTCATCGCGGTCGACCGAGGTGATGACCGCGTGGCGCAGGCCCATCTTCGCGATTGATCCCGCCACCCGCGCGGGCTCCAGGGTGTCGTTCCACGTCGGCTTGCAGGTCTTCACATCGCAGAACAAACAGCGGCGCGTGCACGTGTCGCCCAGAATCATGAACGTGGCCGTGCCGCGCTCCCAGCACTCGCCGACGTTGGGGCAGGCGGCCTCCTGGCAGACCGTGTGCAGGTTCTCCTCGTGGATGAGCCTGGTCAGCTCGCGGTAGCGCCGCCCGCCGGGCGGAGGGACCTTGAACCACGAGGGCTTGCGCGCGCGCAGCGGCTGCACGTCGGGCCCGAGCACCTCCAGCAGGGGCCCGTCCTCGGCCCGGCGCACGAGGCAGCGCACCCGCGCCCTTCGCCCCACCAGCGCCCGCACGAGGTTCTGCCCCAGCCAGCCGGCGGCACCGGTGACGACGATGCCCTTCCCTGCGACCGGGCCGGGCACTCCAGCGGTCATTCGACACTCCCACCGAGGGTCAGGCCGCCGTCGACGACCACCAGCTGGCCGGTGATCCAGGACGCCTCCTCGGAGAGCAGGAAGGCCACGATGCTGCCGACGTCGCCGGGCTCGCCGAGCCGCTGGAGCGGGTAGCCGGCGGCGACCGCCTCCTCGCGGCCCTCGTAGAGCGCGGAGGCGAACCTGGTCTTCACGACCGCCGGCGCGACGGCGTTCACCCGGATGCCGGGCGCGAGCTC